>DPKT01000153.1 GCA_003542385.1 Desulfomicrobium sp. | reverse complement strand
CATGCCCATCGGCAGCGAGACGAATTTCAGCGGCGTGGTCGATGTCCTGGCCGAGAAGGCTTACGCCTTCGACGACAAGGGTGAGCTGAAGCCCATCGACATGCCCGCGGACCTCGCCGACGAGGTCACCGCCGCGCGCGAGATCGCCGTCGAGAACATCGCCGAGAGCAGCGAAGAGCTCATGGAGAAGTATCTCGAGGAAGGCGCCCTGACCGAAGAGGAGATGGCCGTCGGGCTGCGCGCCGGAGTGCTGAGCGGCGCCCTCGTCCCGGTATGCGCCGGCGCCGCCATGCTGAACAAGGGCGGCGTGCCGCTTCTGGACATCATGCAGAACTACATGACTTCGCCTCTCGAACACGCCGCCTGGCTCGACGCCGACGGCAACGAGCGTGCGTCCAGCCCCGACGCCCCCTTCGCCGCCTTCGTCTTCAAGACCATNNAGACCATCGCCGACCCCTTCGCCGGCCAGCTTTCGGTCATGCGCGTGCTCTCGGGCGTCCTGGCCCCGGACGCCTCGGTGCTGAACGCATCCAAGGACGAAAAAGAGAAGATCGGCCAGATCCTGTTCCTCGAAGGCAAGAAGCAGAACCCCTGCAAGCAGGAAGTCGGCCCCGGCGCCGTGGTGGCCGTGGCCAAGCTCAAGAACACGAGCACCGGCGACACCCTGTGCGCCGAAAAATCCCCCTTCGTCCTGCCCAAGCCCAAGCTGAGCCCCGGCATCATCTCCTACGCCCTGGCCGCTGCCGAGAAAGGCGACGAGGACAAGGTCTTCGCCGCGGTGCAGAAGCTCCTGGAAGAGGACATCAACCTGCGCCTGGAGCGCAACGACGAGACCGGCGACATGCTCCTGACCGGCATGGGCCAGCTGCACATCGAACTGGCCGTGGAGAAGGTCAAGCGCCGCTACAAGACCAACATCGTTCTGAAGACGCCCAAGATCCCGTACCGCGAGACCATCAAGGGCAAGGCCCAGGTCCAGGGACGCCACAAGAAGCAGTCCGGCGGCCGCGGCCAGTTCGGCGACTGCTGGATCCGCATGGAGCCCAACAAGCGCGGCGGAGGCTACGAGTTCCTCGATGAGATCGTCGGCGGCTCCATCCCGCGCAACTACATCCCCGCCGTGGACAAGGGCGTTCAGGAGGCGGCCGCGCGCGGTTTCCTGGCCGGCTACCCCATGGTCGACTTCAAGGTCGCGGTCTACGACGGTTCCTTCCACACCGTCGACTCCTCGGAAATGGCCTTTAAGATCGCCGGCTCCCTGGCCTTCAAGAAGGCCGTGGAGATGTGCAACCCCATCCTGCTCGAACCCATCATGCTCGCCGCGGTTTTCATCCCCGACGAGTTCATGGGCGACGTCATCGGCGACCTCTCCAGCCGCCGCGGCCGGGTCCTGGGCTCCGACTCCATCGGTGGCATCACCGAGGTCAAGGCCCACGTGCCCATGGCCGAAATGATGAAGTACGCCCCGGACCTGCGCTCCATGACGGGCGGCCAGGGCACCTTCACCATGGAGTTCGCCCACTACGAGGAATGCCCGCCCAACGTGACCGAGCAGGTCATCGCCGACAGCAAGAAGGAAGAGGAATAATTCCTCGCTTCCAGCCACGCGGTCCGCACACGTCCGCGTCGTGGAAACGCAAAACCCCCGCCGCGAGGTCGGGGGTTTTGCGTTTGTATCGTCTTTTCCCGGAAGCCTGCTGCTTGAGCTGACCCATCATGCCGGGGCAATTGTGACGAGCTTGAATCGGCGACCTGTGAATCGCGGGCGATCAGGGAGTCTGTTCAATGAAAGCCTTTTCCGGCGTCACCTCGACGGGGTTGCCGGAGCTGTCTGCGCCGGCCATGGCAAAGTGGTATGTGCGTATAGGCAGCGGCCGGGAATTCCATGAGCGTCGGCCAGGATACACGCCGAAATACTGGTCTGCGATCCGTCCATCGTCATCGAACACGACTATGAGCAGCCTAGCCGCCTCCGAGCGGGGCAGGTGGAAGGAGGCTATGCCCCGGCCGGTTGCCATGTTCTCGGTGGTGTTCTCATGAGATTCCGGGCCTCTTGTCCAGGGTAGGGTGGGCGCTTTTGCCACGGAGATCTTCTTGGCCAGGCGTTTCGTGCTCACGAGGAATGGCGGTTCATCATCCGCGAGCGTGATTTTGTATGCTTCAAAGGGGGCCAGCAGTCTCAACGGGTAGCTCGTCCTTTTTCCAGACATCTCCTGGGAAGCGATGCGCCGGATCGCCGTGAAGGTGCGTTCATCGTTCTTGATCAGCAACTCCACGTCGCCCCTGGGCTGGGACGGTGATATGATGACCGTGAACTCCGTCATCAGGTTTGCGGTGTCCGCATCGATTTCGACAGCGAGTATTTCCTGGCTGCGAGCCGTTGCGGGCGGGATGAGGCCTATCCCTAGGCATGCGAGAAACACGGCGAGAAATCTCATAGATTGCTAACCTGTGCGTTTCTCATGCCCGCCGTTTCGCCGGGAGTGAGTTCGCCCAGTTCGTGGCTGCGGTTTCTGAACGGGGTCTCCTGAAAGAGCGTGTCAATGGATACGATGCGTGTCTTTGGTACGTGCCTGATCTGGAAAAAATTCAGCCTGTCGTAGATGGTCAGCTGGCGCACGTCCTCGGCCAGCAGAAAGACAGGGTGTGTCGGGGGTGACTCTGGGGTGTCGAGACGGAGGGTGATCACGGGAAAGACGAGGCTTCGGCCCAGTTTGCCGTACAGCGTCGCAAACATGAATACCTGGCTGGCAATGACGATTATCGAAATGGTTCTGCCCAAGCGACTGAGGACGCCGTTGTCGTCCTTGCGGCAGGAGAGCGCCAGTCTGTCGATGACGAAGGTCGTACCTGTGGCCAGCGCAACGAGCAGGACAGCGAGGGCGAAAATCTGTGCCCTTGGGCCCTCCTGGTCCCCTTCGGCGTCGGGCCTGAACCATGGTCGGTTCGTCATGTGTTCGGCCAGGTTCGATGGATTGGCCAAAAGACGTTGGAGAAGGTAGACGCGGTTTTCCATCTTCCTGGAAGCTCCCGGCCTGCCCTGCATGGACTCGGAGAGAATTTCCCCTTTTACGGGTTGCAGCACGGCCCTGATATCGAAAATCTCCGCCTCGAAGTTCATGAGGCAGAAATACCCTGCGAGCACGCAGACCGTACCGGCGGACAGCAACAGATCAAGAACATTGAAGTACGTCCTGTTCAGAGATCTGTGCCGGTATCCCCAGATCAGCACGCACAACACGCCGGAGGTTGCCAGCGCAGCCAGGCAGGCGGCGAAGCACCACGTCAGTGCCGCCTCATGCAGCAGGGATTCAAGCACGCCGATACGGAAGCCCTTATCCGTCATCAGTCTGGTGAGGTTGGCGCATACGGCCGTCACCGCGTCCAAAGCGAACTGGATGTCCGCTTCGAACGAGACTGCGGGATCGCGACCGAGGAGGAGCTTGTCGTGCTCCATTCGTGCCAAGCGGCCGATGGCGTAAAGGGCAATGGCGACAAGCGCGGATGTTTTAAGCGGCTTCACGAGGCGCTGGCTCAGTATGGCGAAACTATCTTGCCGCGATGTGAGGAGGAAGTCGTTATGCATTACTGGAATCCTTTTCCGTCGTGAGTTTGGAATAAGTTTTTATTTCTAATTTTGTAATATTAATTTATAAATATACATTCACCATAATGCGATAATTAATTGTATTTATATCATTTAATATTAATATTCATAGATAGTTTTATTATTGATATAGTTGATATTTAATTAAGGTTATTCCGGAGCATTCGTTTCTTCCTTGAGGAGAGTTGGAATGAAAAGAAGTCTGTTTCGTGGTTCAAAACGTTTGGATTGTGTTTTGCATGTCATTCGTTGTATCGTTGTGAAATTGGTCTATCCGATTTCTACGTCTGAGCTGGCTTCGATCATCCGCCCCGTGCCGCCGCAGTGCTTCGTGGCATCACCGAGCCGTACAACTGGCTTTCCGTTGACGAGGACGTTCGAGCTGCCCATGATTGCCGTCCACGAGTTGGGGCCGCAACACGAGGAATGCGTCCCCTGATCGCCAAGGCGCAACGCTGGCCGCCCGTTGATGACGACATCGGGCGAACCGCTGACGGCAGGGCCGCGGACCGCATGGGTGCAACAGCTTCCGCCGTGCGAGTCGCGCGGACAGAAGGATTTGTCTCCGACTCTGCATGCTGGCGGCATGGAATCTCCTTTCTCGATGCGGTTGTCCCAAAACACCTTCATCCCCGAAAAGACGATCCCGGGAAGAGGCATTCCGGGGGGCGGAATGCTTCAAATGGGAGCGCAGATTCTCGCAGGCTGTGGCCGTGTCAGCCTGAAAGGACGCGCATTCCCATCACCGTGGGTCTTGCGTTGCCGCAAAGCCTGGCCTCTTCGGAGGAGAAAAAGGGGCCCGCATGGCGGCGGGCCCCTTTTTCTCCTCAGGCTTGGTTGGACATGGTTCTCCAGTCGTCGCTTTCCGACGTGCTGGCGATCTCGTGTGTTTTGATTATCTTGCGATATGTCATGTAGACGTCCTCAAGGTGCGTGAAGTGCGCCTTCCCGGGGTCCTGGCAGTTGGGCATGTAGGCCTGGATGTCGACGAGGATGGCGTCTTCGAGCTGGATGGTGAAGTAGTGCTCCATGGTCCCGGAGGCAGAAGTGCGATAGAATTTCATTTCAACCTTTGGGAGTTTTTCGCCGGTGGCCAGGGCCCTAAAGAGCAGGGGCGAAGCCTTGTCCATGACCTTGGTAATCTTAAGGGGCTTGTGTACGCGCTGGCCCGTGGGCTGTCCGGACTGGGGGTCCCGGGGCAGGATGATCTGGTGCTCGAAGGCCTCCACCAGGCATTCGTCCTCGTGGCCTTCCTGGTAGATGTTGCCCACCGAGGCCTCGGTGAAGTTTCCGGCCGTGATGAGTCCCTGACGCTCTCCGGTGATGCTGATATAGGCGGGAACCGGCATGATGCTCTCCTTTGGGATAAGGTTGTTGAAGATGTTTCCGTACAGGGCAACATTTGTGCCCCTGCTATAAAGTCAATTATATTGGAGTGTTGTGTTGGTAACTGTGCGGCGAAGTCGGCAAGATGCTGCCCGATCTGGAAGGCGGAAAGAAAGAAATGGGTGGAAATGAATGAAAAATCAGGATGTTGTTACTGGCAACATCTTGCTTTAATTTAAGGCCGACTTTCTTGGTTTCTTGTCAATATGCTGAAATGACAAATAATTTTCGAGCAATTTGTTGCCGGAATATATCAACTTAATCCGTTTCGCGGTATGCAGCGTGAAACGTCAATCTGGTTTCGTTGATGAAAAGAGGAGTTAGTATGTACTGGCTGTGTTCGGATATCTGCTACAAATCTTGCAGGGAATAATCGTCGGTCAATTGGCGGGTAGCATGGAGTTAATGACAATAAATTATTGTATTTTTGGTGATTTGAGCGAAGTCATTCAAAGAAGTCCATATTTGGCATGCAGAAATTATTATAAATTTCTCTCAGGGAGATGATATTTTATTTCAGGAATTGAATTGAGCGATATTCATATTTTTATGCACATGTAGGATTGTCATATGTTAAGTAATTTGTAGTATTTTTATTTTAATTCATATAGTTGTACGAATTGTTTTTATTGTAGCGTGGCCGTTAATAAATGACATGTCGGATGCGCTACAGTACAAGGGAGTAAAGGACGTTCTCCCATCTCTGCCTGATCCCATTTTTCAGACGTGGATCGCCCCCCTGAGTGAGGAGTCTCCGTGCGGTGAAGATATCGGCTTCTCCGACGAGTTCGAGTCGCTCAGGGCGGAAGTGGAGAAAGGTACGTCGTTGCATGGGGGACAGAGAACTGACTGGCCCCTTGTCCTGCGCGTCGCCACGCGGATTCTCGGTGGAAGCAGCAAGGATCTTTGGGTGTTGTGCTACGGCGTCATGGCGGCACATGAGTCCCAAGGACTCGTTTGTTGTGCGGCCGCCCTTTCAGCTTTTTCATCACTCCTCGAATCATATTGGGACGAGTTGCATCCCGGCATTTCCCGCGTTCAGCGACGAATTGCCCCTGTAAAATGGCTCGCGCTGCGCCTCGAAGCCAGCCTTGCGGCCGAGTTGAAGGTCGATGACAACGGCGCTGCCGCGATACTGAAAAATGAAGTAGGCAGACTGCAGGCGATCCTCGACGCCAAGTTCGGCGATGCGGCACCTTCCTTTGCCGGCCTGTCACGTCTGCTGGACAACTTTTCCAGCGAGGGGGGTGACGTCAGTGCTTCCCGCCCTCATCGCGTCGAGAACATCCCGCAGGCTTCATACGCTTCCTCTGATTCTTGCCTGCCAGACGACGATTTTCTGGCCTCCATTGACGGCAACGGCCGCGTGCCGACCGCAGTGCTGCCGCGTCTCCTCAGATCGGCTCAGGACCAGTGCCGGCAGCTGGCTGCACATTTTTCCTCGTTCGATGTCTTGGACTGGAGGGTGATTCTTCTGCACCGCGCGGCTCTGTGGTGCACTGTCGCCCAACTTCCCCTGGCCGATGCCGCCGGCGTGACTCAGCTGCGTCCCGTACCGCCGGAGAGGGCTCAGTCGTATGCAGCGGCGGTGGAGGTGGGGCGATTCCTGGAGGTTCTGCCCCGGTTGGAACGGTCCGCCGGAAAGGCGCCTTTCTGGTTTGACAGGGCGCCTTCTGCCGCTCGTGCGTCAGGCCGCCGCGACGGCCATCGCGAGGTCCCTGGATGACTTGGGGGCCTTGAAGACGGCCATGCGGGCCTACCTCATGCTGTGCCAGCCTGCAAAGCTGAACGAAACGTTTTTGACGGGGTGGCTGGAGCACCGATGGTCTGAACTGTACTCCGGGCGAGCCGACGACCAACGGGCACTCATGCGCCACATGGCTTATCTGATCGAACACGGCATTTCCCCCGCGCCCCCGGATGAACGCCTTCTCGCCAAGGCCAGGGAATCAATGCTGAAGACGCCCCTGTCACAACTCGCGTACCAGCAGATGAAGGACGAGGCATCCGATGGCGACCATGAGCCCTTCACTTTCCGTGGGGCTCTCGGCGGGCTTGTGTCGCCTTTCTCCGGAGATACGCACCCAATCCCCTATCTGTACACGGCTGCAGGCTTTCAGGAATACATCATCCAGCGCTGTCCGGGAATCATTCAGGGCCTGGCCGAGGATGGCTGGGTATTGGGCCCAAAGCCTCCCCTGTTCAGCTCTCTCGACATGGACAAGATCGCCAAGGACGTGCGGACCCAGTATTTCCGAGATTACATACGCCATTGGGGCCAGACGCTGGATGCGCTTGGCATAGCCACGCCCGGGAACATGGCCGGCGCCGCCACGCTGGCGGAGCAGCTTTCCGCCGGCGTGTCGCCCGTGGTCATTTTTTTACGAGAACTGCGCAAGAACATTACGTTTGCTCTCGAAGAACAGGAGCCGGGAAGCCTGGAG
This sequence comes from Desulfomicrobium sp., assembly GCA_003542385.1. GTDB lineage: Bacteria > Desulfobacterota > Desulfovibrionia > Desulfovibrionales > Desulfomicrobiaceae > Desulfomicrobium. The sequence goes on along the minus strand of DPKT01000153.1, from coordinate 14,193 downwards.
GCCGCCGTCGAGGCGCAGGCGGCAAGGAAAGGCGCGCAGAAGCTGACGGGCGTGGCCGGGGCGGAACTCGCCAAGACGGCCACTGAAGCGGCCCGCAATGCCGTTGCTCAGGCCCATTCAAAGGCGGTTCGGGATGCGCTGAAAGACGCCCAGGCGGTCAGGGCGTCCTTCAAGTACTTGGACGGCTTGCTCGATGCTGAAGGCATGCCGATGCCCGCTCTCAAGGCGACCCATGACGCCATGGCCCGTGCGGGGGATTTCTTCCGCAGGCTTCGGGATAGCGACGACAGGGGGGGGAAGGTTCTGGACGCTCTGGAGGGTATTGTCGAAGAAAGGGACGAAACATTGCGTCAGGCGGCCAGTGCCGTGGAAAAGCTCCCGCCGCCTGTCCGCCAATGGTACGAGGCCGTCCTCCATGGGGGACTGCGCGACATGTTCGCCATGGGTGCGTCAGCCATTGACACGGCCTATCGGGAGTCCGTTCTCAATGAATACAATGCCAAGCTCAGGTCGCGTTATCCCTTCGACATGGAAAGCGAGAGTGACGCAAACCTCGCGGATTTTACCAACTTCTTCAAGAAAAACGGAGTGCTCGACTCGTTTTATGGCACCTACGTCAGACCGTTTGCCGGTGCCGACGGCGGGCTCCGCCCCATCATGGGCCAGACCCTTCCCATTTCGGTCGAGGCCATCAAGCGTTTGAAACTCGCGCACAGGGTGCAGGAGGCCTTCTTCCTTTCGGACCAGGAACTGGGTGTTCGCTTTCTCATGGAGCCCTACGCCCTCGACGTCACGCTCAAGCAGGCCGATCTGGGCCACGGGGACAAGATGTTGAGCTATTGGCATGGCCCCGTGCAGGGCGGGAGTTTCTCCTGGCCGCTCGGCGAGGGCCTGCCTCCTGAGGCTTCCTTCGCCATCTGCGATATCCATGCCGTCAAGGCGCACAGGACCCTGCGCGGGGACTGGGCCCTATTCCGCCTCTTGCATCGAGGAAAGATCAGTCCATTGGCGGACGGCAGTTGTCTCATCGAGTTGCGCGAAAACGGCAAGTGGGCGCAGTTCCTGATCCAGTTCCGGAACAAAGCCAATCCGTTTGATCCCGAGACATGCAGCTATTCGCTGCCGGAGTCGTTGCTTTGAATCGGCGGGGCGCCACGCGTATGTGCGGACGGGGTGAGCGCAGGTTGGGTCCGGTCCTGGCGTGTCTGCTCTTGCTCGGGATGAGCTGTGCGGGGAAAGGGCGCAGAGACCTCGAAGCGGCAGGGCCTGTCCGAGCGAGGGTTGTTGCGATGCGCAGCGAGGTGCTCGTCCTGCCCTCGGCGTCTTCCCTGCCTCTTCCGCAATCATCCCGGGAGTGGGGGGTGCCGAGGGAGGCCTGCGGACCCGTGGTCCGGCGGGTTGTCAATGGCGCTTCGGGAGTTGCCGTAATGGAAGGGTTCATGTCTCGCTGGCTTCCGATTGGCGAGACGGGAACCATGCGGCGGTCCATGCGTAATCTGTTTGCGGCCCAGGGGCCGCCGTTGCCGATGCTAAACCGGATGCGCAGGGATATCAGCCTGATACGCGATGTCATTGCGAGCTACGATCTCCCCCCGGAACTGGCATTCCTGCCGGTGATCGAAAGCCGTTTCGAGCCGTGGGCAGTGTCGCCGGCAGGGGCGGCCGGGTTGTGGCAGCTAATGCCCGAAATGGCGCGTCGTTTCGGACTCAAGGTTTCCGGAGGCGAGGACGAGCGGTTCGATATGCGCAGATCTACGGAGGCCGCAGCCGCATATCTGGCCGAACTGCATCGGCTCTTCCGTGACTGGCCCCTGGCGCTGGCAGCCTACAATTGCGGCGAGGGCGCCATGGCTCGGGCGCTGGAGCGCTCTGGCGCGGGAACTCTTTCGGAATTGACCGCCGCCTGTCGGGAGAATCGTGTTTTCCGTGAACTGCTGTCCGATGAAACGCTTGATTTTGTCCCAAGGTTCGTTGGCGCGGTGCAGGTCATGTCCGGCGTGGCGGATTTCGAGGAATTGATGTGTTCGACTGACGGCGACGCGCCGGAGGCCGCCCCGTCCTTTCCCGAAGTGGCGCAAGGCGGCTCGTTTGGCGATGGAGAAGCGAGGCAGGCGGGCGTTGCCGTCCTTGGGTCGGCGCTGCGATGACGCGGGGGAATTCATGATGCCGACTTCACGGGGATCAATAGTCGCGGTTGAATCCTGGGGGCTGACCATACAGGGGCATGGTCGCGAGGAGAACGAGGATGCGTTCCTGAACTGGCCCGATCATCTTCTCTGGGGCGTGGCGGACGGCGTGGGGGGCGGATGCGGGGGCCGGGAAGCGAGTCGGCTTCTGGTGAGGAATCTCATGCGGACGCCCGCTCCGTCGTCTCTGGACGCACACATCGGCAATGTCAGGTGTCTTCTGGAGCGAGCCAACCATGAATTGCGTCAAGGGACCACGGGTCACGCGGCCAGCACGATCGTGACCCTGCTGATCCATCGGGACCGCGCCGCCTGCCTGTGGTCGGGAGATAGCCGTTGTTATTTGCGGCGCGGCGACGTTCTGTACCAGTGCACACGAGACCATACCCTGCGGCAACGCACGATCGATCGGAAGGAGCTTACGGTTCACGAAGCGGCGCGCATGGTGCGCGGCAATATCGTGACCAATGCCGTGGGGATCGGGGATGTCCTGGAATTGGACACGGCATGCTTTCCCCTGCGCAGGGGCGACAGATTCCTGCTTTGCTCGGACGGACTTTCGAACTGTATTTCCCCGGAAGTCTTGTCCGCATGTCTAGGCAGGTCAAGGGCCAGGGACGCCGCCTTGGGCATCGCCGAGGCCTTGCATGGATGCGTGCATTCCGACGACGCCACCTTAGTCACGGTCTTCCTTTGCGGAGGCTGAAAATGTCAAGGAAAGGGCGGCACCGTCCCTGGGCCTCGAAGAATTCCTCCCGCCAGAAGCTCATGGCTTCGGCCGGGGCGTTCGTTGGCGGTGACAGGTTTGTTCTGAGATCTCGGCTCGGTATGGGAGGCATGTGTGAAGTTTTTTCCGCCACGGATTTGCGCCGGGTTGAGTGCGGGGATTCGCAGCCTTTGGTGGCCGTCAAGAGGCTTCTGCCCGAGGTTGCCCAGGTCCGTCAGGCTCAGTCGACCCTGGCCAGGGAATTCTTCACCCTGCGTCATCTCGTGCATCCTGGAGTAGTCCGCGTTTTCGATCTGCACCGTGAAGGATGGGGTTTGTGTTTCAGCATGGAGCTGCTGGAAGGGATGCCGGCCCACGCCGTGCTGGGAAGCCATCCTGTCGGCCTTGGCGGGGCGGGCATCGCCGTGGGAGCAAGGATTTTTGAATCGCTTGCCTATCTGCACGCCCACGGTGTGACCCACGGGGACGTCAAGCCGGCCAACGTGTTTCTCGAGCAGGGGGGAAGAGCGGTGCTTCTCGACTTCAATGTCGCGCAGGTCCTGGAGCGCCCCGGGGCTGCCGGAGCAAAGGTGCTCCAGGGGCTGCCGAGCCGTGCCCGCATCCCGGGCCTGAGCCTTCTGCATGCCAGTCCCGAGGTCTTGAAGGGAGGCCCTCCAAGCCCTCGAGGGGATATCTTTTCGGCCAGCTGCACCGTCTACGAGCTGATCAACGGCCTGCATCCCTTCAATATGCTGCCCGCCCACGAGGCCGCGTCAAGGGGACTCAGACCTGCAAAGCCGTTGGCCTTGACCCGCGGGCAGTGGCGGGAACTCAGGAAGGGCCTGTCCTTCGAACCACAGGTCCGACCGACGGCGCAACGGCTCCGCGCCGTCCTTGACGAGCGCGGGTGGCTTGCGGGTTTTAGATGGATGCGTCCATACACCGGAGCGTGACGAATCCTGTACGTAGTTTGCGCTGAGTACGTGCTGGGTTCTCGGGAACGGTCGAGAAACGTCCGGACGTGGAGGGCGGTTGGCGTTGCCGTAGGATTATTCCTTCAGGGTTTCGAAGGCGGCACGATGTTGCGGGATGATGCCCCCCCTCGGGCCGGTCGGCCCGAAGGGGATGCATCGCGGGAGGGAGAGGTTAGCCGATGATTCCGGGGGAGTCTGCGGCGTCGACTTCAACGGGCGTGTTGCGCGCCTTGAGTATAAAGAGGACGAAGCAGACGGCGGCCACGGCGATGCCGACGGGGTAGCCGATGTCGGAGGTGGCCTGGATGGGGAATTCCGGGGCCACGCAGAGGTAGGTGGCGCAGACGGCGGTCATGAAGACGGCCGGAATCGTCGCGATCCAGTGCAGCTTGCCGTGGCGGACCATGTACATGGCCGCGGCCCACAGGACGATGGTGGCCAGGGTCTGGTTGGCGAAGCCGAAGTAGCGCCAGATGACGTTGAAGTCAGTCTTGCTGATGATGAAGCCGACCACGAACAGGGGCACGGCGATCATCAGGCGCTTGACGATGGACTTCTGCTCGATCTTGCCGAAGTCGGCGATGATCAGGCGCGCGGCGCGGAAAGCCGTGTCGCCGGAGGTGATGGGCAGGACGATGACGCCGATGATGGCCAGGAAACCGCCGATGGGTCCCATCAGCGTCGTCGCGACCTGGTCGACCACGGCGGCCGGGCCGCCGCTGGCCAGGGTCGCCTGCAGGGCGTCGGGGGTCTGGTAGAAGGTCATGCCCAGGGTGGCCCAGACCAGGGCGATGATGCCCTCGCCGATCATGGCGCCGTAGAAGATGGGACGCCCGCACTTCTCGTCAGGCAGGCAGCGGGCCATCATGGGCGACTGGGTGGCGTGGAAGCCGGAGATGGCGCCGCAGGCGATGGTGATGAACATCAGCGGCCAGATGGGCAGGCCCTTGGGGTGCACGTTGGCCAGTCCCACGCCGTTGGGGAAGAAGGTGTAGCCGTCGACGATGAGCATGGTCGTCAGGCCGAAGGCCATGATCAGCAGGCAGACCGTGAAGAGCGGGTAGAGCCGTCCGATGATCTTGTCGATGGGCATCATGGTGGCCAGGAAGTAGTAGGCGAAGATGATGGCGGTCCAGACCACCACGGCCACGTTCTTGTCCAGGTTGAAGCCGATCTTGTTGGCCAGGAGCTTGGCCGGTCCGAGGATGAAGACCACGCCGACCAGGAGCAGCAGGATGACCGAGAAGACATTCATGAACTGCTTGGCGAAGGCGCCCAGGTTGTAGCCCACGGCGTCGGGGATGGACTTGCCGTCGTAGCGCACGGACATCATGCCCGAGAAGTAGTCGTGCACCGCGCCGGCGAAGATGCTGCCCAGGACGATCCAGACCAGGGCGGCCGGGCCGTACAGGGCGCCGAGGATGGGGCCGAAGATGGGGCCCAGGCCGGCGATGTTCAGCAATTGGATCATGTAGATGGTTTTGGGACTCATCTTGACGAAGTCGACCCCGTCCTCCATCCGGCAGGCAGGGGTGGCCCGGCATGTGTCGGCGCCGAACTGCGCCTCCACGACCTTGCCGTAGACGAAATACCCGGCGATGAGCGCCGCGCAGGCAAGAAAGAAATAGAACATGTCTCACTCCTTTGGAAAATTGGTCGTAAGTTGGACGAGACCCTCGTCGGGCCCGCTCCGGGAGCCTGGTCGACCAATACCTCAACTGCGAGAAGGCAAACAATGCCCCTCGCGCCAATTGCCTCAAATGGCGCTTGAACGTTCCGTATGGAGTGATGAACCGATCTAGATGTGCGCGGGCATGGGCAGCAGAAAATCCACCTTCGTGCCCTGGCCCGGGGCGCTGACCACCGACGGGAGGTAGGACGGCCCGAATATCTGCTCCAGGCGCTGGAAGCAGTTGCGCACCCCGATGCCCCCGGACCGGGAATCGAGGCGCGTCTTGTCGAAGAGCTTCTCCACCTGGTCCGGGACCATGCCCACGCCGTCGTCGCGTACTTCGATATGCAGATGCTCTTCCTTCCGGCCGATTCGGACGCTGATCTCCCCCCCGTCCTCCCGGGTCAGGATGCCGTGCCGCACGCCGTTTTCCACCAGAGGCTGGATGATGAGCGGCGGGATGGGCCATGACTCGCACCCTTCCTCCACGTCGAAATTGACCCGGACCCGATCGCCGAATCGGGCCTGCTCGATGGCCAGATAGCAGCGGATCTGGTCCAGCTCTTCGGAGAGGGGGATGAAGCCCTTGCTCGCGTCCAGGCTTTTTCTCAGGTAGCTCGACAGGTCCTGCAGGAGGCTTCGCGCCTTTTCCGGGCTGGTCCGGCAGAAGGATGCGATGGTGTTCAGGGAATTGAAGAGGAAATGCGGGTTGATCTGGGACTGCAGGCGGCGGATTTCGGCATGGGCCAGCATGCGTTCGGTGATCTGGATGTTTTCGAGTTCCAGCTGGGTCGAAAAGAGGTTGCCGAGGCCCTTGGCCAGTTCGAACAGCATCAGGTCCAGGGATTTGCCGGCCGTGCCGTAGAACTTGAGGGTGCCGACGACGTTGCCGCCCTTGTGCAGCGGGACGATGACTGCCGAGGCGAAGGGGCAGCCGGGGTGGGCGCAGCCGATGTTTTCCTTGTTGCTGACGTACATGGGCTCGCCGGTTTCGAGCACCTCTCGCGTGGCGCTGGTCACGACCGGACGCCCGGCGAGGTGGTGGTCGCAGCCCTGGCCAACGTGGGCCAGTACGTTGACCCGGTCCGTGATGGCCACGGCGCCCACCGCGACGCGAGAATGGATGATGCGGGCCGTGGCGGACGCGCTTTCCAGGGTCAGGCCGGCCCGCAGGTGGCTGACCGTGGCGTTGGCGATGTCGAGGAGTTCCTGGGCCTGGATCGAGTCCTGCCTGGCCCGGAAGCGGAAGACCACGTTGATGACCTGCACGAAGGCCGCGGCGCCCAGGGTGTTCAGGATGATCATGGACGGGGCGATGATGCGCACCAGTTCCAGGGCCTGGGTGAACGAGTGGGACAGGGCCAGGACCATGCCCATGTGCATGGTTTCGCCGACCAGGGCCAGCCCGGCAGCCCAGCGCCAGTCGACGCTGCGCTCCTTGAGGTACAGGGTCAGCAGGCCGGCGGCCGCGCCCTCGATCATGGTCGACAGGCCGCACGGCACGGCGCTGAACCCGCCGATGTCGATGAGGATGCGGTGCCCGCCGGCGATGAGCCCCGAGGCGATGCCGACAACAGGCCCGCCGAAGAGGCCGCCCGTGATCACGGCCATGGCCCGGAGGTTGGCCACGGACTGGAAGACGAGGTTGCCGCCGTACGTGCCGAGAATGCCGGCGGTGCCGAAGAAGGCGATCTGCAGCAGCGTCGTGCGCCATTGCGGGCCCTGCTTGAGGCGGAGCTTGTGGATGGGCGTCACGGTCAGGAGCAGGAAGGCTCCGGCCACGATGAGCCCTAGCCGTTCGGCCAGGGCGAGTACGAGGGCGTCTGGGTTCATGGCGGTTTTCTTCAGGCCAGGCCCAGGCGATCGCGAAAGTCGCGCACCCGGCCCTTGCTGACGGTGATTTCGGTTGAAGCGCAGTCGCGCATGGTCAGAACGTATTTTCCGTTGAACCAAGGCGCAAAGTCGCGGACCTGGGCCAGGTTGACGAGTTCGGCCCTGTTGGCGCGGAAAAAGGACAGCGGTTCGAGTCGCTGCTCCAGTCGGTCGAGGGTGCACGGGCCATGGGCTGGAAAGCATCCTTCGCGGGTGTGGATCATTGTCCGGCGCTCCTCGGTGCGGATGAAGACCACGTCCCCGTGGTCCAGGAGCAGGACGCGCCCCCCGTTGTCCACCGACAGGCGCGTCAGCGACGGGCCCAGGCCCATGCCCCGTAGCAGGGACCGGAAATCGGGCTGGGGGGCGGACTGGGGCGCGGCCCGGCTGGTCAGGGCGCGCAGGCGGTTCAGGCACTTGGCCAGCCGCTCCATGGACACGGGCTTGAGCAGGTAGTCCACGGCGTTGTCCTCGAAGGCGCGGATGGCGTACTGGTCGTAGGCCGTGGCGAAGACGAAGAGCGGGGCTTCGGGCATCAGCATGGCCCGTTCCAACACCGAAAAGCCTGTTCCCCCCGGCATCTGGATGTCCTGGAAGACGACGTCGGGCCTGAGGCGTGCGATCTCTTCCAGGGCCTGGCCGGCGGACCTGGCCGTGCCCGCGATCTCGATGTCGTCGAACCCGGACAGGAGGAAGGACAGCTCGTCCAGGGCCGGGAGCTCGTCGTCAACCAGAAGGCATCGCAATGGCTTGGTCATGGTTCATCTCGCGTTTCGGACGCGTCGTAGCAGAATTCCAGGCAAAGTACACAGGCGGCTAACGGCCCGTTTCCCTTGGGGAATCAAACGGTTCGCAGACCGCGCATGGAAATGGAGCCCAGGGTGACCCGGTCGTTGAAGAAACTCGCCCCCTCTCCCGGGTCCATGGCCCCCAGAACGTACAGCAGGGGCAGGTAATGCTCCTCCGTGGGTATGGCAAGACGGGCGTGGGGCAACCCTTCGAACTCGACCAGGGAGTCGTGATCCCCGGCCTCGATGAGTTCGGCCATGGCCGCGTCGCACTCCACGGCCCATTCGAACCCTTCATCCTGCCAGGCCATGACCCCCAGGTTGTGGACCATGTTGCCGCTGCCCATGATGAGCACGCCCTGCTTGCGCAGGGGGGCGAGTTCCCGGCCCAGCTCGTAGTGGAAATACGGCGGCGCCCCGGCGTCGATGCTCAGCTGGACCACGGGGATGTCCGCCCGCGGGTACATGCGGCACAGCACGGACCAGGCGCCGTGGTCCAGGCCCCAGGAACGGTCGTGCCGGATGCGGGCGTAGCGCGTGGAGTCCATGACCTTGCGCGCCAGGGCCGGGAATCCGGGGGCCGGGTACTGCATGTGGTTCAGTTCCGCCGGGAATCCCGAAAAATCGTGAATGGTCTCGGGCATCTGCGTCGAGGTCACGCAGGTGCCGTCGGTCTCCCAGTGGGCCGAGACGCACAGGATCGCCCGCGGGCGGGGCAGTTCGTGGCCGAGCTGCGTCCAAGTGCGGCTGAACTCGTTGTCCTCTATGGCGTTCATGGGGTTGCCGTGGCCGACGAAAACAAGGGGCATCTTCATGGTTATCCTTTGGTGGCGAACACCCTGGTCCAGGCCAGGGTCAGGGCGATGGAGTAGAGGGCGGCGACGATGCCCAGGGCCACGTCGTACATGGCCGGGGCGGCCAGGGCCAGCCGGATGAAAAGGGTCGAGAGGGCGTAGCCCGAGTTGCGGAACACGGCGTGGAACGAGGGCCGGAAACACTGCGAGATGAGCACGACCAGGATGTCGGTGAAGATCAGCAGCGTATAGAAGACGGGAAAGAAATCGATGTGCGGCAGGCCCGCGAACTTGTTGTAGAGGTTGTTCAGCCCAAGAGTGACGAAGGTGCCCAGGAGCAGCAGGGCGATGCCCTTCTTGGCGGCCACGAAGCGGAACAGGTCGTGGGGCATGCCCATGTCCTGCTTTTTGGCGGGCTGGATGCGGTAGTAGACTCCAAGCAGCGCGAAGACCGCAAGGGCACCGAAGCCGTAACCCAGGATGTGGTAGACTTGGGTCAGTTCTGTCCCGATGGTGATGGGCTCGGCGAAATGGGACAGTTCCTTGAAGGCGTCGCGCAGGAGGATGAGGGACAGGATTTCGAACTGCTTGCCCACGGACCTGGAAAAGGAGCACGGCAGGGTGAAGATGAGGCTTATGACCTCCAGGATCAGCACCAGGGTGAAGGCCAGGTTCACGGCGTGAAAATGGTTGGTCGGGGTGTGCGCGGCCAGCGCTGCCGGCAGCAGGCCGTTTCTGTTGAGTTCGATCCCGGCCATGGCCCCCAGGAAGACGACGATGAGCCCCAAGGCGAAGCGGCGGTGCATGCGCTCGTGCTCCCAGAAGTGGTGCAGCGGGTCGAAGATGTAAGTCAGGCGTTCGAATATCTGGTCCATTGGAGTGCTCCTTCGGGTCGATGCCTTTAGAGATGCCTTGAGGCGATGGCCACGACCTCGCTCAGGTAGGACTTGCGGACCTCCTCCGACACGGAGGCAACGCTGCCGAAGAAGGCGTGGTGGAGCACTTCGATGCCGCAGAGCTCGAAAATCCCTGTGTCCGTGGTCATGGCCATGGCCTCGTGCATGCCCCGCGAGTCGCAGACGGTGCTGGGCAGCCCCGTGGTGCTGAAGATGAGGGCTTTCCTGCCGCTCAAAAGCCCCGTCATCATGTTGTCGTGGAGCGCGTAGGCGAAGTCCTGGCAGAAGACCCGGTCGAAGTAGCCTTTGAGCATGGCCGGCATGCCTGTCCACCATACCGGGTAGACGAAGGTCAGGATGTCGGCCCAGGAGACGAACTCCTGTTCCTGCCGGACGTCCTGGGCCCGCATGTGCGGCGGCGCCTCCAGTTCCACTCTCCCGAGCACCGGGTTGAATCCGATGCCGTACAGGTCGCGGCGGAGGATGTCATGCCCCATGGCCGAGGAGACCGCCTCCACGGAATCGGCGATGGCCGCGTTGAAACTCGCGGGGTTTGGGTGGCAGAAGATGATGAGATGGTTCATGGCGTCCCCTTGTATGCGCTGAGTTTCACGGGGTTCTTCCATCTGTTCCCGGCCGATGCGCCGGAGAACAGGGGATGGGATTATGATGAACCATACGTCACGTGAGAAATTCTGGAAAGTTTTTTTTGGTTCGAAGGGCGAAGTTGGAGCAATTCAAGCACGTTGTCAGGATGTCCGCAGGATTTCCGCAATCCGCTCGGCCTTCGGAATAAGACCCGTTTCGAGTTTGGAATGGACCAGGCGGCCCTCGACGAAGACCTCGAAGGATCCCCTGCTGCCTTGGCTCAGGCTCACCGATGCGCCGCACTCGACGCGCAGTCTGTCCGCAAGACTTGCGGCGCGCTGGGCATAGCCCGCTCACACGCCGCAATAGAGAATCCGTACCTGCATGTTCCGCCCCGGCCGTTTCAGTTCTGGAAATATTCCGTCTTCCTGAGTTCCCCGCCTTCGAAGGTCAGGACGTAGTAGCCGCCGCTTACTTCGTAGGTCATCTCCGTCACGTAGAGCAGGACTTCCTGGCCTCCGCGCCTGACCGTGATCTCGCCCACGCGCTCTTCCCAGAGAGGGTCGCCGCATTTCTTGCGCACCTTGGCGACGATGGTGCCGGGGGTCATGAGGTCGCCCTGGCAGCGCATGTCCGCGGACCATGACGGGCCGGCCAGGAATGTCAGGGCCGCCAGAATGAAAAAGCTCTTTCGCATCGGGCTGTCTCCGGTTAGGGGGAATTGCAGCGCCACACTAGGCCTCGACACAGGGGCGCGTAAAGGGGGGGAATATGGATTACCGGATCGAGAAGGACTCTCTGGGCGAAAGGAAGGTCCCGGCGCACGCCTATTACGGGGTGCAGACCGTGCGGGCCATGGAGAATTTCCAGGTCACGGGGATCCACATCTCCCACTATCCTCTGCACATCGAGGCCCTGGCGTGCATCAAGCAGGCCGCGGCCCTGGCCAACCTGGAGCTGGGCATCCTGGACCCGGCCATCGCCGAGGCCGTTATGGCAGCCTGCCGGGAGGTGCGGGAAGGGAAGTTCAACGACCAGTTCGTGGTCGACGTCATCCAGGGCGGGGCCGGGACCTCGGTCAACATGAACGCCAACGAGGTCATCGCCAACCGCGCCCTGGAACTCATGGGCCACGCCAAGGGCCAGTACGCCTTCTGCCACCCCAACAACCACGTCAACCTCTCCCAGTCCACCAACGACGTCTACCCGACGTCCCTGCGCATCACGGCCATCTGGAAGATCCGGGAGGTCATGCGCAGCATGGAAGACCTGGTCGAGGCCCTGGCCGCCAAGGGCGAGGAGTTCTCCGACGTGCTGAAGATGGGCCGCACCCAGCTCCAGGACGCGGTGCCCATGACGCTCGGCCAGGAGTTCGCGGCCTGGGCCGTGACCGTGGGCGAGGACATGGAGCGCATCCAGGACTGTCGCAAGCTCCTGATGGAGATCAACATGGGCGCCACGGCCATCGGCACGGGCATCAACACCGTGCCGGCCTACGCGGCCTTCGTCTGCGAGAAGCTCGCGCACATCACGGCCCTGCCCCTGACCAAGTCGCCCAACCTCGTGGAGGCCACGTCGGACACGGGCGCCTTCGTGCAGCTCTCGGGCGTGTTCAAGCGCGTGGCCGTCAAGCTCTCCAAGATCTGCAACGACCTGCGCCTGCTGTCCTCGGGCCCCTTCTGCGGTTTGGGCGAGATCAACCTTCCTCCCCGTCAGCCGGGCTCGTCCATCATGCCGGGCAAGGTCAACCCGGTCATCCCGGAGATGGTCAACCAGGTCTGCTTCCAGGCCATCGGCAACGACCTGACCGTGACCATGGCCGCCGAGGCCGGCCAGCTCGAACTCAACGTCTTCGAGCCCATCATCGCCTTCAACCTCTTCCAGACCATGGACATGCTCGTGCGGGCCATGCGCATCCTCAAGGACCGTTGCATCGTCGGCATCACGGCCAACCGCGAGCGCTGCGCCCAGCTGGTGCGGGCCTCGGCCGGCATCGTGACGGTCCTGGTGCCCTATCTGGGCTACGACGAGGCCGCGGCCATCGCCAAGGAGGCGGCCTCGACGGGTAAGGCGGTCTACGATCTGGTGCTGGAAAAGGGGCTTATGACCCAGGAGGAGCTGGAGGACGCACTCGACCCCATGAAGATGACTCACCCGCGCATGGTGCGCAGCGGCCGCTTCTAGTCCGCGTCCTCTCCGTTTTTCCGCCAGATGGCGGCGATCTGAGCGGCCGCGCTCGTGATGAGCCGGTCGCCGTCCCGCCTGGCGAGCCACGTAAGGCTCAAGGGCACCTGCAGTTCGCCCGGCTCCCAGATGATGCCGGCCCCCTGCCGGGCCACGTCCAGGGCTTCGGCCTTGCGCAGGAGCGTCACGCCCAGGCCGCCCAGGGCCAGCTCCTTGACGATGTTCTCGTCCACGGCCTCTGTCACGGTGTTGGGCTGCACCCCGGCCTCGTCCATGCGCTCGCGGCAGAGCAGGTGGAAGGGGCACTGGCAGGTGGTCCAGACCCAGGGCATGGCCGCGATGCGGCGCCAGTCGAGGGCTGACGGGTCTTGGGCCAGATGCGCCGGCACGACCACGCTGACCGGCGTGGTGGCCAGTTCCACGACCGTCACGTCGGCCGGGAAGCTGGTGCCGAAGGCGAAGCCCATGTCCATCTCGCCGCGCCGCAGCATCCCCTCCGTGGTCAGGGTCTGGCTGATGCAGAAGGTCAGGGACACCCGCGGCAGGGCCGTGGTCACGGCGCGGATGACGCGGTTCAGGCGCAGGAACGTCGGGTCGGTGTTGAGGCCGATGTTCAGGCTGCCGCCGACCTCACCCCGCAGGTGCACGGCCGCCCGGCCCATTTCCGCCGACTTCTCCAGAATTTCCCCGGCATGGGGCAGCAGGGTCTCCCCGGCCGGGGTCAGCCGCATGCCCTTGGCCTGCCGCGTGAAGAGCTCCACCCCGAGCTCATCCTCGAGGTTCCTGATCTGCACGGACAGGGCCGACTGGCTCAGGTGCAGGGCTTCGGCCGCCCGGGTCAGGTTCCCGGTCTGGGCAACGGCTTGGAAGGACCGCAGTTGAAACAGCTCCATTTTCGCTCCGTTCGGTTTTGTTGAACGCCGATTTCACAAATGAGCATTGGATTTGTCAAATCCCTGCGGGTAGCCGTGCAGACAGAGACAAGGAGGGTACATGTCCGCGCGAAAACTCGGCCCGGTCCTGCTGACGGGCTTCATCATCGGCCCCATCCTGGGGTCAGGCATCATCATCCTGCCGCCCCTGGCCTACGAACTGCTGGGGAACTGGGCCCTGCCGGCCTGGGTGGTCATCACGCTCGTGGGCGCGCTCTTCGCGTCCGTGTTCGGCAGCTTGAGCGTTCTCTTTCCCGGCGACAGCGGCGTGAGCCAGTGCGTGGCCGAGGCCTTCGGCCCTCGTGCCAGGACCCTGACCTCGTTCTTCCTCCTGGGGGCGGTCTGCGTCGGCCCCGTGGCCGTGGCTCTGACGGCCGCCAAATACATGGGGCTGGGCGGCTTCGTCCGCGACGGCTTCGTGGCCGCCGGGCTGGTCGTGGTCATCTGGGCGCTTCTGCTGCGCCGGATCACCTCCCTGGGCGGGGCGGCCTTCGTCCTGTCCACGGGGGCCGCTGTCCTGCTTCTCGTCGGAGGCATCGGGAGCCTCGCCTCCGGGGCGCCCGTGCCCATGCCCGCGACACCCTTCGCGCCGGCGCGGTTC
>DPKT01000101.1 GCA_003542385.1 Desulfomicrobium sp. | reverse complement strand
TCGCGGATTTCGCCGACCAGGATGACCTTGGGCGCCTGACGCAGGGCCGCGCGCAGGCCCGAGGCGAAGGTGTCGAAGTCGAGCCCCAGTTCGCGCTGGTTGACGGTGCCCAGCTTGTGCTCGTGCACGTATTCGATGGGGTCTTCGAGGGTCACTATGTGCTTGCGGTACATCAGGTTGATGTTGTCGATGAGGGCGGCCAGGGACGTGGTCTTGCCGGTGCCCGTGGCGCCCGTGACCAGGATCAGGCCGAACTTCTCCTTGGACATCCGGTAGAAGACGTCGGGCAGGGCCAACTCCTTGATGGTCGGGACCACGGAGGTCAGCTTGCGCATGACGATGGCCAGGGAGCCTTTCTGCCCCAGCACGTTGACGCGGAATCGGCAGCGCCCGGGCAGCTCGTAGGACAGATCGCAGGAACCGCGGGAGAGCTGGTCCTCGTAGAGGCGCAGGTTGCGGCCCATGAGGCACATGGCCACGGCCTCGACCTGGAACGGCAGCAGCGGCCCCGGGTTGGGCGTGATCTTCGCGTCCACGAGTTCGCCGTGGACTTCGGCCTGCACCGGCTTGTTGACGGTGAAGATGATGTCTGAAGTGTCGGGCGAGAAGTCCAGCACCTGATGCAGGATGTGGTCAAGATGCGCGCGTTGCATGTTACACCTCGGTGAAGTCTTGGGGCGGGCTGACCAGGAACTCGCGGAACTTGGACTTGGTGGCGGCCTTGTTGTAGGCCTGCTCGGGGTCAATCATGCCGGCCGTCAGGAGCTTCATGATGGCGTCGTCAATGCTCTGCATGCCGAACTTGCGTCCCGTCTCGATGACGGAGTTGATCTGGAAGATCTTGTTCTCGCGGATGAGGTTGCGCACGGCCGGCGTGGCGATGAGGACCTCGATGCCGGCCACGCGTCCCGGCTGGTCGATGCGCTTGAACAGGTTCTGGGCGATGATGGCCCGCAGGGAGTCGGCCAGGCCCGAGCGGATCTGCCCCTGCAGGTCGCCGGGGAAGACCTCGATGATGCGGTCGATGGTCTTGGAGGCAGAGATGGTGTGCAGGGTGGCGAAGACGAGGTGACCCGTCTCGGCCGCTTCCAGGGCCAACTGGATGGTCTCGAGGTCGCGCATTTCACCGACCAGGATGATGTCCGGGTCCTCGCGCAGGGCGCCGCGCAGGGCCGCGCTGAAGCTCATGGTGTCGCGCCCGACCTCGCGCTGGTTGATGAGGCAGTTCTGTGGCTCGTGCACGAACTCGATGGGGTCTTCGATGGTCAGGATGTGGTCCTTGCGGATCTTGTTCACGTAGTCCACCAGGGCCGCCAGTGTCGTGGACTTGCCCGAGCCCGTGGGGCCCGTGACCAAGACCAGGCCCTTGGGCAGCAGGGCCAGGTTCTTGAGAACCGAGGGCAGACCCAGTTCGTCCAGGGACAGAATCTTCTGCGGAATCTCGCGGAAGACCGCGCCGATGCCGCGCTTCTGCATGAAGAAGTTGGCGCGGTAGCGGGCCAGATGCGGAACCTCGTAAGAGAAGTCCACGTCGCCGGACTCTTCGAATGTCTTGATCTTGTTCTCGGGGGTGATTTCGTAGAGCATCTTCTTCAGTTCTTCATGCTCCAGAAACTTGTATTTGATGCGCTGCATTTCTCCATGCAGGCGGATGATGGGCTGCGAACCGGAGGAAAGATGGAGGTCCGAGGCCCCCAGTTCATGCATCATCTTGAAAAAAGCATCGATTTGAGCCATTTATACCCCCATCACGAGGAGTTGTTCACGAAATGCGGCATTCCGGAAAAGTGATTGTGTCGTGCCCGCGGCCTTCAAAAACACCCAGTCGAGTAGGCTTGTACAGGAAAAATCCGCAAAACGGAACGCAAAACTTCAGTCTCCCCAAACCCGGTAAAAGCCGTACAGATAGTTCCAACCGGAATAAATCGTCAGCAGGACGGCCACAAAAAGCAATCCGGACCCGAGCCAGGCGACGTTAATGCCGAACACCGGATAGTGATAGATGAGAGGAACCAGGGCGACGCTCTGCATGATCGTCTTGAGCTTGCCGTATTTGTCGGCGGCGATGACGTGCCCCTTGTCCGCGGCGATGGCCCGCAGGCCAGTGACGAGGAGCTCACGCACGATGATGATGATGGCCACCCAGGCCGAAACCCAGTTCAGCTCAACGAGCATGACCAGGACCGAGGCGATGAGGATCTTGTCTGCCAGGGGGTCGAGAAATTTCCCGAAGTTGGTGACCTGATTGTACTTGCGGGCCAGGAAGCCGTCGGCCAGGTCCGTCAGGATGGCCACGAGGAAGAGCAGCATGGCCAGAGTGCAGGTCGTGGGGCCGGGAAAATACAGCAGGGCGACGATGAACGGCACCGCCAGGACACGAAACAGGGTGAGGGCATTGGGTAGGTTCATCATCTCTGTCTATTCGTAATGCTGGAGCCGGGCCCAGACTTTTTGTACATAGTTTTGTGTTTCGGCATACGGAGGAATGCCTCCGTATTTCTTCACCGCGTTGGGTCCCGCATTGTAGGCGGCCACGGCCAGCCGCCTGTCGGGGAACGTATCGAGCAACTGCTTCAGGTAGCGGATGCCGGCGTCGATATTTTCCTTCGGGTCGAAGGGATTCTCAAGGTCGAGGTCCCGGCCCGTCTCGGGCATGATCTGCATCATGCCCTGGGCCCCGGCCGTGGACACGGCCCCGGCGTTGAACCCGGACTCCACGTCGATGACGGCCATGACGAGTTTCTTGTCCACCCCGTGCTTGCGGCAAAGGCCGGAAACGATGGCGTCCACCTCCTGCACGGTGCGCTTGTCGCGCTTGAAGCCGACCAGGGCCCTGCGGATGTAGTTGATGGACTTCTGAAACTTGTAGGGCTTGAAGCGCTTGGACGTCGGGATGTCCGTGATGCACAGGGAACCGTCTTCCTTGACCATGTAATAGATGCCCTTGGCCAGCGCGTCCGCGCCGGGCCAGAGGAGCATCAGGAAGAGGGAAACCGCCACGACATGCTTCATACGCCCACCGTCACCTCATTTTCAGACGTGGCTGCTTGAGACCGCCTCCAGGCTGTTGCGGGCGGCCTCGACGACGCGGTCGGCCAGGGCCAGCAGCGCCCGCTTGGCCGGGCAGTCGACATCGAGCATGACCACGGGCTTGCCCAGGTCGCCGGCGACCACCGTGGCCGGATCAAGGGGGATGGCGCCCAGGAACTCCAGCGAGTACTTCTTGGCCAGCTCCTCTCCCCCGCCCTTCTTGAACAGATCGATCTGCTGCGAACAGTGCGGGCAGATGAGCCCGCTCATGTTCTCTACCACGCCGAGAATGTTCGCCTTCACGTACTGCAGGAAATTAATCGATTTTCTCACGTCTGCCAAAGAAATTTCTTGGGGCGTGGTAATGACTATGCTCAGGGCGTCGGGCACGGTCTTCAGCACCGCCATGGGCTCGTCGCCGGTGCCAGGAGGCGAGTCGATGACCAGGAAGTCAAGCTCCCCCCAGTCCACGTCGGACACGAACTGGCGGATGGCCGAGGTCTTCATGGGACCCTTCCACAACACGGCCTGGTCCGGGTCCTTGAGCAGCGACTCCATGGACACCACGGACAGGTTCTCGCTGTAGCGCTTGGGCTGGATGCCCTTCTCGGGGTCGATGTCCAGCAGGCCCTTGAGGCCCAGCAGGTGCGGGACGCTGGGGCCGTGGATGTCGACGTCCAGCAGGCCCACCTTGTAGCCGCGCAGGGCCAGGCCTGCGGCCAGGTTTGTCGACACGGAGCTCTTGCCCACGCCGCCCTTGCCGCTCATGACGAAGAGCTTGTATTTGATCTTGGACAGGGTGCTGGCGATGACCTTGTCCTGGCGTTCCATCTTGGACTCGGGGCTGTCCTGGATGGTGCCCAGGTTCTGCTTGCTCGAACAGCTCGAGCAGGAAGACTTGGAAGACATGTTCCCTCCGGGTGTATCTTCGCCCGCCGTCCCGCCGCGCGGGGCCGGAAAGGGCTTTTCGTTCTCGATAAATAAGGCGGCGTCCGGGGCGGCGCCGCTTCAGACTTTCCAGCCGTGGGAGCCGACCAGATCCACGAAGGCCACGGAGCCGTGGTCCTCCTGATGAATGCGCCCCTCCTTCTTGAAGATGCGCAGAAGACGCTGTTCCCGCTTGGCCCGCCCCACGGGGATGACCATGATACCCGGGTCCGTCAGCTGATCCAGGAGAGGCTGCGGGACCTCGGGCCCCCCGGCCGTGACGATGATGCGGTCGAAGGGGCCAAGCTCCGGCCAGCCCATGGTGCCGTCGTCCAGTTTGACCCGGACGTTGAAGTACCGCATGTCCAGAAGCCTTGTGCGGGCCGTCATGTAGAGCTGCTTGATGCGCTCCACGGTGAAGACCTCGGCACCCATGGCCGCCAGGATGGCCGCCTGGTACCCCGAGCCGGTGCCGATCTCAAGGATGCGCATCTGGGGGCGGACCACCAGGAGCGAGGTCATGAGGGCCACGATGTACGGCTGGGACAGGGTCTGGCCCAGGCCGATGGGGACGGGATGGTCGCCGTAGGCCTGGACCTGCAGGGCCTCGTCGACGAAGAGGTGCCGGGGGACCTGACGCATGACCGAGAGCACGCGCTCGTCCGTGATCCCGCGAGCCTCGATCTGCTCCCGCACCATCCTCTCGCGATTGCGAACTAGACCCTTCAAGTTCCCTCATCCCCCCGGACGCTTCGATTCATTGGAAATCATTGCCTAAACGCTCGATGCAAACCAGATTTCACCCACCAAGTCAACTCGCGCGTCCCCGCAAGGCCCATGGAACCCCGCTGCAAACCTTTTTCTTGCACCAGCCGATCGAATCGGCGAAGAATGGGAAAAAAGGAGTACGCCATGTTCCAGGTGAAAAATATCATGACCAAGGACGTCTTCACCCTCAACCAGCACGACAGCCTGAGCGCGGCCAAGGACCTCATGAACCTGGCCCGCATCCGCCACATCCCCATCGTCGACGACGCCGGCCGCTTCGCGGGCCTGCTGACCCACCGCGACATCCTGGCCGCGACCATCTCCGAACTGGCCGGCATCGACCGCGAGACCCAGGACGAGATCGAGGCCGGCATCCCCATCACGGAGATTATGCAGACCGACGTTGTCACGGTCAGCCCCGACCTGTCCCTCAAGGAAGCGGCCAGACTCCTGCTGGAAGAGAAATACGGCTGTCTGCCCGTGGTCTGCGACGCCGCCCTGTGCGGCATCATCACCGAGGCGGACTTCCTGCGTCTGACCATCGATCTCATGGACGCCGTCGAGCCCGAAGAGTGAAAACGCCGAGAATTGATTGTGGACTGCGTTGCCTCACCGCTTTTCGAGGGCACATGGAGACGGGTGCGCTCCACCCTCGGAAAGCGCCTCGCTCCTTCCTCAAGCGATTCTAGCGCGACAGTTCCCGCCGTTCATGTTTTCTCGCCAATAATTCCGAAAACGGATTGCTTCGTCGAAGACTCCTCGCGATAAACCCTCCCAATCACCACAATTCACGCGGGTCAAGGGGCGCGCCCCTTGCGGGGTGCGGGGCGGCGCCCCGCTTCCTCAACGCTGTCGCAACATCAGAACAGGAACAGGGCCGCCAGGCCCAGGAAGGTGAAGAAGCCGAGGCTGTCGGTCAGGGTGGTCAGGAAGATGCTCGAGGCCTGGGCCGGGTCGCGGCCGATCTCCTTGAGCACCAGGGGGATGGAGGCGCCGGCCACGGCGCCGATGAGCATGTCCAGGCCCAGGGCCACGGCCATGACCGAGGCCAGCCCGAGGTTGCGGGTCCAGGCGAACAGGCCGGCGAAAACGAGCACGCCTACGATGAGGCCGTTGGCCGTGCCGATCTTGGCCTCGCGCAGCACGGCCACCCAGCTCTTCCTGCGGTTGAACCGCTCCATGGCCAGCTGCCGGATCATGACGGCCAGGGCCTGCTGGCCCGTGTTGCCGGCCTGGTTGGCCACGATGGGCATGAGGGCGGCCAGCAGGGCCATCTGGGCGATGGTGCCTTCGAAGAGGTGCACGACGAAGGCCGAAATGGCCGAGTTGAGGACGTTCATGACCAGCCAGGGCAGGCGCATGCGCAGGGAGTAGGTCCAGGGCGAGTCCACGGTTTCGTCCCGACCGGCGCCGACCATGGACTGCATGTCCTCGCTGGCCTCGTCCTGGATGATGTCGATGACGTCGTCGACGGTGACCATGCCCAGCAGGCGCTGTTCGTGATCGACGACGGGCAGGGCCAGAAAGTTGTAGCGGCTGATGAGGCGGGCCACCTCCTCCTTGTCCGTGTCGAAGGGGACGTAGATGAGGTTCTGGTCGCCGAGGAGGTCCTTGAGCAGGGTGCGGCCGGGGCTCAGCAGCAGGTCGCGCAGGGAGACCACGCCCTTGAGGTGGCGGTACTCGTCCACGATGTAGGCGTAATAGGGGATCTCCGTCTCCTCGACCCGCTCGCGGATGAGGTTGATGGCCTGCTGGGCGTTCATGGACTGGTCCAGGGCCAGGATCTCCGTGTTCATGACGCCGCCGGCCGAGTCCGGGTCGAACTGGAGCAGGTCGGAGATCTCCTCGGCGTCCTCGCGCTCGAGCTTCTTGAAGATGCGGACCCGGACGTCGTCGTCGAGGTCTTCGAGGATGTCCGCGGCGTCGTCCGGGGACATGGCCTCCAGGATGGCCGCGGCGAAGGACGGCGAGAGGCGGCTCATGAGGAGGTTTCGCTCGTGGCGTTCCATCTCCGTGATGGACTCGGAGGCGTCCTCCACGTCCATCTCCCGGATGTACTCGAGCTGCTCGGCCAGGGACAGGTTTTCCAGCTCGTCGGCCGTGTCGGCCGGGTGCTGGCTGTCCAGGGAGGCGGCAACCCACTGTACGGACGAATAGTCCGGCGGGATCGGATCGGAATTTTTCTTTGCATTCATGACACGTGCTCGGTAGCTTAATCAGCCGGTGAGGTCAAAGCGCCCGTTGCCTTCGCGCCGAAACGTCACACGGCATTTGACAAGGCGAAATGCCCCGAATACTGCCGCCACTCACGGAAACACCATGCTCAACCCACTCGTCAGCACCCTTCTCGACCGCATCCTCCAGGGCGGAGCCCTGACGCAGGATGACGGCCGCGCCCTGGCCGCCCTCGGGCAGGAGCACACCACCGGCCTGCTCTTCGCCGCCAACGCGGTCATGAAGGCCAGGGGCCGCGTGTCCTTCACCTGCTCCATCATCAACGCCAAGTCCGGGACCTGCTCCCAGGACTGCGCCTTCTGCGCCCAGAGCGGCCACTACCGCACCGGCAGCCCGACGCACCCCCTGCTCCCGCTGGAGGACATGGTGGAGCGCGGCCTGGCCATGCACGCGGCCGGGGCCTCCTGCTACTCCATCGTGACCAGCGGCCTGCGCCTGGCCGAGGACGAGATCGAGCGCGTCTGCGCCTGCCTGAGGGAACTGCGGCAACGCACGGACCTCTCCCTGAGCGCCTCCCTGGGCCTGCTGACGCCGGAGTACGTACGCCGCCTGGTCGACGCGGGCTTGTCCCGCTACCACCACAACCTGGAGACGGCCCGCTCGCACTTCCCGGCCATCTGCACGACCCACGAGTACGACCAGGACATCGAAACCGTGCTGCTGGCCAAGGAACACGGCCTGCAGGTCTGCTCGGGCGGCATCCTGGGCCTGGGCGAGTCCTGGGACCAGCG
>DPKT01000150.1 GCA_003542385.1 Desulfomicrobium sp. | reverse complement strand
CGGGGATCCCGAGTTCAGATTGATGTGAGGCGCATGGCCAGGAGCACGAAGGTCGTGAAGTCGCCCACGCTGGGGCCGATGCCCGAGAAGGTCATCCAGCCTCCCACGCCGATCAGCAGGGCATAGCCCATTCCCGCCACGCCGTAGAGCAGCGGCACGAAGCGCGAGCGCTCCAGGGCGGCGCGCACGGCCGCGTCGCGGTACTCCTCGGATCGCTGGCGGATGCGGCCCGTCTGGTGGTCCTGGGCCGAGTAGGCCTGGATGACGTGCATGCCCTGCAGGTTGTTCTCGAGGATGGAGTTGATCTCGCCCACGGCCTTGCGCGCCTTGCGGTACTGGGGCGAAACGCGGGTGGCAAAGAAGCGCACGGCCCAGACGGCTATGGGCATGGGCGCGAAAAGGAGCAGCGCCAGGTGCCAGTCCAGCCAGAAGAGGATGCCGTAGATCCCGGTGAAGGTGATGAAGAGGCGCACGATGCTCGTGGACGTGTCCGAGAAGAAGCGCTCCAGGTTGTCCACGTCCCCGGCCAGCACGGCCATGATGTCGCCCGTCTGGCGGGACTCGAAGTAGGATACGTCGAGGCGCTGCACGTGTGTGTAGAGTTCCACGCGCAGGTCGTGGCGTATCATCTGCGCCGCGCTGTCCAGGGTGTAGTCGCTGACGCTCTGGAACACGGCCAGCCCCGCGAAGGTGCCAAGGACCAGCAGCCCGGCCCAGAGAAAATCAGTAGAGGCCAGGGCCTGCCCGTCCCGCAGGGCCACGGACACCGTGTCCACCACCCGGCCGACCACGATCATGGGCAGCAGATCGAAAAACCGCGCCCCCGCATTGGCCGCCAGCCCCAGCAGGATGCGCCGCGCATGGGGCCGCGCGAAACGCACCAGTCGCCACAGGGCGCGGCCGAGGGTGCGGGTTTCTTGTGTGTTCATCATTGCTCCTTTTCCTGCTCAATACTGCGCCAACCATCCTACGCTCTCAGCTTCGGGTAACGAGGAACAGTGCCAAATACATGAAACAACGCAAGGCGGACAATTACGCCATTTACGACATAAGTATCCAAGTTGACTAAATTTTCCGAAAACATACCGATCATGACATAATCTTATCGTGAATGCCGTGCTGTAGGTCGAAGTGAAAGCCGGCACGACTCAGTCATACGCTGAATAATCCTGGAGCGAGGCATGCGACTTTTCATCTGCATGGACGACACGGACAATCTGGAAAGCAAGGACACCGGCTGGCTGGTCGAGGACGCCTGCCGCGAGATGACGGCCATGGGCTGGGGACGGTATTCCCAGATATCCAGGCACCAGCTCTTCGTGCACCCGGACATCCCCTACACCTCCCACAACAGCGCCATGGTCTTCACGGCCGACACGGACGTGCCGGGAGAAAAATACGTCGAATTACTGAGCGCCTATCTGCAGCGGCACAGCGCGCCCGGCTCCGACCCGGGGCTGTGCGTTGCGCATGAACCCCTCAACGTTTCCGGGGCTGGTTTCACCTGGGCCGCGACGGCGAGGTCGTGACCGCGGACAGGATTCTGGCCTTCGAATCGGTGGAGGCCATCCGCACGCCGAACGGGGCGACGGTCCAAGACGATTCGCCCGTCGCCATCTCCGACCAGCTCAAGACCATCTGCATGGACGGCCGCTCCACGCTCCTCGTCCATCCGGCGGATGGACGAGGAGCGTGTACAGGGTGCCCGCATCGGTTGCCGTCCAGTGGCGGACTGGCCTTCCGAACAGCATGATTCATCACGATCAAATTTCCAAAAAATCACACTTTCAATTCCAAATCATCATGAGTAAAATTCCAAATTATCATGAATTAAATTCCGAGTTATCAGAAATATAATTCCAAATTATCTATTGACAAAATCCAAATTACAAATATTTATCTCAGCATGAATACAGAGCTTTATCCACGATCTCTGATGAGTCGTATTGCCATTGCCATGCTGGATACACCGGTGATTCTCATCAACGGTCCGAGGCAGGCGGGAAAAACGACCCTGGCGCGCCATGTGGCCGGGACGGAAATGCGTTTCCTGACGCTGGACGACGAGGCCGTGCTCCTCGCGGCCCGGGAAGATCCCGCGGGCCTGATTCGTGATGCGGACAGGATCGTCATCGATGAGATCCAACGCTCGCCCGGCCTGCTTCTGGCCATCAAGAAAAGCATCGACGAGGATCGTCGCCCGGGCCGGTTCCTGCTGACCGGGTCCGCCAACCTGCTGACCCTGCCGAGCGTGGCGGATTCTCTGGCCGGACGCATGGAGACCGCGACGCTCCTGCCCTTGTCGCAAGCCGAGATTTGCGGCGGGACGGCGAACTGGCTGGACTGCGTCTTCGCGGGGCAGGTCCCCGCCGTCACGACCAGCATCGTCGGACGGGACCTTGAGGAGATCGTGCTGCGCGGCGGCTATCCCGAAGCCGTCCGCCGTCCGACCCGGCAGCGGCGCACCACATGGTTGCGCCAGTACCTGAACGCCCTGATCCAGCGGGACGTGCGGGACATCGCCTCCGTGAGCAACCTCGACCTGTTCCCGCGCCTTGTACGCGCACTGGCCGAAATGTCCGGCCAGCTCTGCAACTATTCGCAACTGGGGGGGCAACTGGGCCTCGATAGCAAGACGACGGCCCGCTATGTTGGCATCCTGGAGCAGATGTTCCTGCTGACCCGGATCGAGGCCTGGAGCCGCAACCGCACCGCCCGCATCACCAAGACGGCGAAGCTGCATTTCCTGGACTCCGGCCTGCTCGCGGCCCTCCTCGGCCTCGCCCCGTCGGCGGGACTGCGGGAACGCAACCGCTACGGTCATGTCCTGGAGACATTTGTCCTGTCGGAACTGCTCAAGCATGCGGCCACGGCGGAAGACGAGTATCGGATGCTCCACTATCGGGACCACGCGCAGTTTGAAGTGGACGTGGTCATCGAAAATCCCCTAGGCGAACTCGTGGGCGTGGAGATCAAGGCCGCGGCCACGGTCACCGAACGCGACCTGCGCGGGCTCAAGCGTTTCTGCGCCATTGCCGGCGACAGAGTGCGTCTGGGCGTGATCCTCTATGACGGGACGGAAACGCTGCCCCTGGGACCGAATCTGCTGGCGGCGCCGCTGTCGACTCTGTGGGGGCGGCCGGATTGAGCCTGTCGGCAGGGCGGGGCATCAGCACCAGACGATGGACGATCCGGCAGAGCCCTCGCCCAATCAGACATTGCGCTTCCGCGGGCCGGCAGAACCGGTTCCGGGACGCTTCAACGCGTATGCGATCAGCCCGATGCCCAGCGCGAGAAACGGGACGCTCAGCCACTGGCCCACGCTGAAGGCCTGCCCGGCCTCGTAGGCGGCCTGCGGCTCCTTGGCGAACTCCGCGAGAATGCGCACCGCAAAGACGAGCGCCAGCAGCCACCCGGTCAGCAGGCCATGGGGCGTGCGCCTGCCAAGCCGCGCGTACAGAAGGACGAGCACGCCCAGGGTCGCCAGATACCCTGCCGCCTCGTAGAGCTGGGCCGGGTGCCGGGGGACCTGGTCGATGAGGTCGAAGACCACGCCCCACGACCCCGACGTGGGCTTGCCGACGATCTCCGAATTCATGAAATTCCCGAGCCGGATGCAGACCGCCCCCAAGGCCCCGGGCAGGGCCAGCCGGTCGAGGAGCCACAGCAAGGGAACCGGCGGGGAAAACTTCCGCCCGGCCAGCCAGAACCCGCAGACCAGCCCGGCGATGCCGCCGTGACTGGCCAGCCCGCCCTCCCATATGGCGAGTATCTTCAACGGGTTGGCGAAATAGTACTGCGGGTCGTAAAAAAAGCAGTGCGCGAGCCGCGCCCCGATGACCGTGCCGAGCACTGCGTACAGCAGCAGCCGGTCGAGGCCATCTTCGGCAATCCCCTCTTCGCGGAAAACGCGTTTGAAAAAGGACAGGCCTGCCAGAAACGGCGCGGCGAACAGCAGGCCGTACCAACGCAGGGCGAACGGGCCGAAGGAAACGATGACCGGATCGATGTGCCAGTGGATCAGCATGGTTCTCCCGGGTGAAAGATATGGTTCTTCGTCGTTTGATGTGG
>DPKT01000293.1 GCA_003542385.1 Desulfomicrobium sp. | reverse complement strand
CGATGTCGTTGATGGCCTTGATCATGGCCGGGATCTGGCTGCGCGGCACGGTGGCGTCTTCAAGCACGGTGGTCGGACGGGCGCGGGCCAGGGCCGGCAGCGCGTTGCGGCGGGCTTCCCACAGCTTGTTCTTCTCGGCGGCGTCCTTGGCCATCTGCACGCGGCGGGCGCCGTTCTTCTTGCAGATCTCGACGACCTTTTCGGCGTCGTCCTCGACCAGGGCGATGTGCCCGCCGTCGACCTCGATCAGCAGGATGGCCGCGGCGTCGCGGGGCAGGCCGGCCTTGGTGAAGTCGTCGACCAGGTTGATGGTCGCGTTGTCCAGCAGCTCAAGGGTGCAGGGCACGATCTTGTTGGCGATGATGGCGGCGACGGTCTCGGAGGCCTTGTTGATGTCGTCGAACTCGGCCAGCATGGCCTTGGAGGCCACCGGCGGCGGGACGAGCTTGAGGATGATCTGGTCGTAGACGCCAAGGGTGCCCTCGGAGCCGACCATGAGCTGGGCGATGTTCAGGCCCGTGACGCACTTGACGGTCTTGCCGCCGGATTTGACGTACTCGCCCTCGGCGTTCCAGAAATTCACGCCCATGACATAATCTTTGGTCACGCCGTACTTCAGGCCGCGCAGGCCGCCGGCGTTCTCGGCGACGTTGCCGCCCAGGGTGGAAACTGCCTGGGAGCCCGGGTCCGGCGGATAGAAGAGGCCGCGCTTGGCCACCTCGGCCGCGAACTTGGCCGTGACCACGCCGGGTTCGACCACGGCGTAGAGGTCCTGCTCGTTGATCTCGAGGATCTTGTTCAGGCCGTTGGTCAGGATGACGACGCCGTGCTCCTTGGTCGGGATGGTGCCGCCGCTCAGGTTGGTGCCGGCGCCGCGAACGGTCATGGGCAACTTGTTCTCGTTGCACAGAGCCACGGTCTTGCCCAGCTGTTCACTGTTGGTCGGACGCAGCACCAGTTCCGGGACAACCGCGTCGAGGACGGCGGCATCATAGGAATAGGCGTGGCGGTCGGACTCGCTTTCGAGGACATTATCTTTGCCCAGCAGGTTCTGGAACTCGGTGAGCAGACTCGTCGAAATCATGGTTCTCTCCTTGCGTGCGATGCTATTATGAAAAGCGGTCCCGGGAGCCTTGCGCAACCCCCGGGACCGCATTGACAACTAGAAGCGATCTACCATGAACACGAAGCACATCAGGCTGGCGATGATGCCCACGACGATGCCGTAGAGCACGAAGGGCCAGAAGGTGCGCTTCAGGATCATGCCTTCGCGTCCGACCAGGCCGGTGACGGCGCAGACGGCCACGATGTTGTGGATGCAGACCATGTTGCCCATGGCGCCACCGGCGACCTGGGCGGCCACGATGATCTGGCGGGGCAGTTCAAGCTGCTGGGCCACGCCCCACTGGAATTCGGCGAACAGAAGGTCGGAGACCGTGTTGGAGCCGGTGATGAAGGCGCCCAGGCCACCCACGTAGGAGGCCAGCATGGGCCAGGCGTTGCCGGCCAGTTCAGAGACGGCCTTGGCCATGGCCAGGGGCATGGACGGGTAGTTGTTGGGGTTCAGGGCCGCATCGACGATGCCGGAGCCGCGGAAGACGGAGACCAGGGCCACGGCGGCGAAGAGCGCGATGGTCGGGGCCTTCATCTTGACGAAGGACTCGGTCCAGGCCTTCTTGACGGCCTCACCAGGCATGCCGTGAATGGCGATGGTCAGGACGGCGACCAGCATGAAGGGGATGGTGCCGGGCAGGTACAGGTACTGCAGAGAGGTCTTGACGCTGGCGTAGCCCAGGATGTTGTCGAAGGGGATGACCACGCCGGTCAGGATGGACTTCAGGCCCAGGGCCGGGACGCGGGTCGCGACCAGGATGAGGCCGATCAGGATGTAGGGCAGCCAGGCCTTGAACTGGCTCATGTGGGCCTTGAACTCGGTGTTGGTGGACGTGGCGATGGTGCCGGTCCACTCGGCTTCCCAGGTGGACTGGGGACCGAAATCCCAGGTGTCCTTGGGTACGCAGAACCCGGCCTTGGCGCCGGCAACGATGATGCCCAGACCGACGAGACCGCCGATCAGGGACGGGAATTCCGGACCGACCAGCCAGGCGAAGCCCACGTAGGGAACGACGAAGGCCACGGCGGCGAAGACACAGAACTTCCAGGCGGCGAGGCCTTCGGACCAGGACTTGTTCTTGCCGTAGAAGCGGGTCAGGAAGCCCAGCATGAAGATGGGCAGGATGAAGGCCATGGGGCCGTGCATCAGGGTCACCAGTTCGCCGATGACCTTGGCGAACGAGTTGAAATCGGTAAAGTTCAGGTTGGTCACGCCGGAGGCGGCGGCATCGGCGACCAGCTGCTTGAGCGGGGTCAGACCGATGAGGATGGGGGTGCCGACCGCGCCGAAGGACACGCAGAAGGAGTTGAAGACCAGGCAGATGACCGCGGCGGCCAGGGGCGGGTAGCCCAGGGACAGCAGCAGCGGGGCGGCCAGGGCGGCAGGCGTGCCGAAACCGGCGGCGCCTTCGATGAAGGCCGCGAACATGTAGCCGATGATGATGGCCTGGATGCGCTTGTCACGGCTGATGTTCTGCATCCCGTACTGGATGGTTTCCATGCCGCCCGAGTACTTCAGGGTGTAGAGGATGATGATGGCGCCGAAGACGATGATCAGCACGCCGATGGCGTCGATGACGCCCTTGACGGACAGGGCCGTGATGTAGCCGACGGGCAGGTTCCAGACGCCGATGGCGCCGAGCACACAGACGAGCCACGCCAGGGGCATGGCTTTCGTCGAGGGCCAGCGCATGCCGACCATCAGGACGAGAGCAACCAGGATGGGCAGCAGCGCCACCATAGCCAAGACAGGAATTGACATATCTCCCTCCAAATAAAACTGATGAAATGGCCGCCTGTCCGCGGGTACCCCACCCCGCGGACAGGCGGCGAGCCTTTACCTATTTTCCGGCGCGACCGTCATCGCAGGGCTCCGCGGCCTTGTTGGCCCCGGAGTGCTCGGCGGTTGCCGTAAGCGTACAGCCCTCACCGGCAGGGACGGCAGCGGCCACAGGCTCGGAAGCGGCCTTGACCGGAGCGAACTCCTGCTTGGAGAGGTACTCGTACATCGCAAAACGGTGCTGGTAATCCTGCTCGATCTGGGCCCGCAGTCTCTTGGAGGCTTCAGGCTCAATCTTTTCGAGCAAGGCGTACCGGTTTTCGCTGGCCAGGAACTCCTGGATGGACCCGTCCGGAGCCTTGGAGTCCAGGGTGAAGGGGTTCTTGCCCTCGTCGGCCAACAGGGGGTTGAAGCGGTACAGCGGCCAGTAGCCGGACTGCACGGCCAGCTTCGACTCGAGCTGGGTCTTGCCCATGCCCTTGCGGAGCCCCTGGTTGATGCACGGCGCGTAGGCAATGATCAGGGACGGTCCGGGGTAGGCCTCCGCCTCGCGGAAGGCCTTCAGGAGCTGCTGCTTGTCGTAGCCCATGGAGACCGTGGCCACGTAGACATAGCCGTAGCTCATGGCCATGCGTCCGAGATCCTTCTTCCCTGTCCGCTTTCCTGCGGCAGCGAACTTGGCGATGGAGCCGAGCGGGGTCGCCTTGGAGGACTGCCCGCCAGTGTTGGAGTACACTTCAGTATCCATCACCAGAACGTTGATGTCTTCGCCAGAGGCCAGAACATGGTCCAGCCCGCCATAGCCGATATCGTAGGCCCACCCGTCACCGCCGAAGATCCAGAAGGACTTCTTGGTGAAGAGTTCCTCGTTCGCGAAGATCTCTTCGAGGAGATCGTCGCGATGCGTGAAGGCCAGGATGTCACGGATGGTGTCGCCGAATTCCTTGGACTTTTCGGCGTTGGTGCGATTTTCCAGCCAGCCCTTGAAGGCGTCGGCCAGGTCCGCGGGCAGATCGCCCTGCAGAGCCTTTTCGATCAGATCCACCAGCTTGGCCTGACGCTGGTCGTAGGCCATCTGGATGCCGTAGCCGAACTCGGCGGCGTCCTCGAACAGGGAGTTGCCCCAGGCCGGGCCGTGCCCTTCGGCGTTGACCGTGTAGGGAGTGGTCGGAGCGGAGGCGCCCCAGATGGAGGAACAGCCCGTGGCGTTGGCGATGATCATGCGCTCGCCGAAGAGCTGGGTCAGGACCTTGACGTAGGGGGTCTCGCCGCAGCCCGAGCAGGCGCCGGAGAATTCCATCAGCGGCTTCTGCAGCTGGCTGCCCTTGACCGTGTCGCGGCGCATGAGGTTGTCCTTGAAGGGGACGGTGGCCGAGAAGTCGTAGTTGGGCACTTCGCGGGGAGTCTGGGTCTCAAGGGGCTTCATGACCAGGGCGGTCTGCTTGGCCGGGCAGATGTCGGCGCAGTTGCCGCAGCCCATGCAGTCCAGGGTGTTGACCTGGATGCGGAACTTCATGCCCTTCAGTTCCTTGCCCAGGGCGTCGATGGTCTCGAAGGTCTCGGGGGCCTCGGCCATCTCCTCCTCGGTCAGCAGCACGGGCAGGATGGCGGCGTGCGGGCAGACGAAGGAGCACTGGTTGCACTGGATGCAGTTGGCTGCGATCCACTCGGGCACGTTGATGGCCACGCCGCGCTTCTCGAACTGGGAGGTGGCCACGGGGAACAGACCGTCGGGCTCGAAGGCGGACACGGGCAGGTTGTCGCCCTTCTGGGCCAGGATGGGACGCATGACGTTCTTGACGAAATCGGGCTCGTCCTTGTCGTTCTTGCAGTCGCAGACGGCGTCGGCCCAGGAGGCGGGAACCTTGATCTCGACGAGGTTCTCGATGGACTGGTCCACGGCGGCGATGTTCATGTTGACGATCTTGTCGCCCTTCTTGCCGTAGGCCTTCTTGATGGCCTTCTTCAGCAGCGCCACGGCCTCTTCGAAGGGCATGACGTTGGCCAGCTTGAAGAAGGCGGTCTGCATGACCATGTTGATGCGGTTGCCGAGGCCCACTTCCGTGGCGATCTTGACGGCATCGATATTGTAGAACTTGAGGCCCTTCTTGGCGATGGTGCGGCGCATGGAGGCGGGCAGTTCCTTCTCCATGTCCTCGGCGGTCCAGTTGGAGTTCAGGACGAAGGTGCCGCCGTCCTTGATGCCTTCCAGGACGTCGTAGGTGTGCACGTAGCTGGACTTGTGGCAGGCGATGTAGTCGGCCGCGTTGACCAGGTAGGTGGACTGGATGGGCTCCTTGCCGAAACGCAGGTGGGACACGGTGATGCCGCCGGACTTCTTGGAGTCGTAGGCGAAATAGCCCTGGGCGTACATGTCGGTGTTGTCGCCGATGATCTTGATGGCTTCCTTGTTGGCGCCGACGGTGCCGTCGGAGCCCAGGCCCCAGAACTTGCACTGCACGGTGCCGGCCGGGGTGGTGTCGGCGAAGGCCGGCACATCGAGGGAGGTGTGGGTGACGTCGTCCTCGATGCCCACGTTGAAGTGGTGCTTGGGCTGGGAGACCATCATGTTGTCATAGACGGCCTTGACCATGGCCGGGGTGAACTCCTTGGAGCCCAGGCCGTAGCGGCCGGCGACGATCTCGGGCATTTCGCCGCGTTCCATGTAGGCGGTGCAGATGTCCTTGTAGAGCGGATCGCCCTTGGCGCCGGGCTCCTTGGTGCGGTCGAGGACCGTGATGACGGAGGCGGTGGCGGGCAGGACCTGCAGGAAGAACTCGGGCACGAAGGGACGGTACAGGCGGACCTTGACCAGGCCGACCTTCTCGCCCTTGGCCAGGAGGTGACGCACGACCTCTTCGATGGTCTCGCAGCCGGAACCCATGGCCACGATGACGCGCTCGGCCTGCGGGTGGCCGACGTAGTCGAAGGGCTTGTAGGAGCGGCCGGTGATGGAAGCGACCTTCTTCATCTGCTCGACGACGATGGACGGCACCTGGTCGTAGTAGACGTTGGCGGCTTCGCGGCCCTGGTAGTAGATGTCGGGGTTCTGGGCGGTGCCGCGGATGGTCGGGTTGGTCGGGCTCATGGCGCGGGCGCGGAAGTCGGCGATGGCATCGTAGTTCACGATCTTCTTGATGTCTTCGTAGTCGATGACCTCGATCTTCTGGACTTCATGGGAAGTGCGGAAGCCGTCGAAGAAGTGCAGGAAGGGGATGCTCGACTCCAGGGAGGCCAGGTGGGCCACCAGGGACAGGTCCATGCACTCCTGCACGGAACTGGAGGCCAGCATGGCGAAACCGGTCTGGCGGCAGGCCATGACGTCCTGGTGGTCGCCGAAGATGGACAGGGCGTGGGCCGCGATGGCGCGCGCGCTGACGTGGAAGACGCCCGGCAGCAGCTCGCCGGAAATCTTGTACATGTTCGGGATCATCAGCAAGAGGCCCTGGGAGGCCGTGAAGGTGGAGGTCAGCGCGCCGCCGGCCAGGGAGCCGTGGACAGCGCCGGCCGCACCGGCTTCGGACTGCATCTGACGAACCAGAACCTTCTGGTCGAAAATATTCAGCCGGCCCTGAGCCGCCCACTCGTCCGCGATCTCGCCCATGGTCGAAGAGGGGGTGATCGGGTAAATGGCGGCCGTGTCGCTCATCGCATAGGCGATGTGGGTGACGGCGGTGTTCCCATCCATGGTTTTCATATTTTTTGCCATGTATCTTCTCCTAAAGCCAGGTTGGTGTTTCGAGGCGTGCGCATCCACTTCGTGCGCCTACGCCTATAGAAACAAGTTTTGTGCCATCGGGTAAAAACATACTAACCGTTCGAAATACAAGAATTTTACGAGACCATCGTCATCTCACTCACTCCCCTCCCTCCGGTTTGTCCGAAAAAAAAGACATCATGGGTTTTGTCCGCAGACCTACCACGATATTTGCGGAATGCAAACAAACAACTTCAATCCGGTTAACGCGCACAATTGCTAGGTTAAAGGCGGATTCGCCGGCCATGAGCCCGCTGTCCGGTTTTCCGGACACGACACTGACGCAAGCACCCGACGGCGTGCGCTGCCACCCTTTCGAACGTGTCACCCAGCACGTTGCTTGCGCCGGCAAGGCTTCCCGGACAACGCCGACGGCACAGGGACCGGCAGGACGCCGCAAATGCGTCTGATTTTCCGGACAGCGCGTATCCGATCCTGGTACCATAATTTGGTTGACTAAACAACCATTTTTCAGCAAGGGGATTTCCGCGGCAAGACCGGCCGGCGTTGTGCACTGATGTGCACAAACGTCTCAAGACGGTACACCTGCTGTTTCCAAAGTGCACACTTTGCGCAGAGGTCAACCGTTCGCCCGGCGTGCCCTGAAAATCGCGATGCGCATAACGTGCGGAAAATCAGGGCGATACGAATTCGACGCCGAACGAATTGCGATCAGCGCGCTTGTTTGGCAATTATTTTGCTAAAAAATCGGCGCGCATCTTGCCACAATCGCATTTGATGCATTATCAGGCACAAAAAGGAGGTTTGTGATGAAAGGAAAAAGCATAACCAAGAGCGGCGTGATCAGAGGCCTCTCTCAGAACGAGACGATGCAGCTGTCGCAGCTGCTGACCCCCATACAGAAACAGCGCATCAACGACGGAGACAGCGTGCTGGTCAAGACCGAATACATCCTCGATTCCTGGAAGGAATACTGGCTGGGCAAGGAAGTCGACGAAGAATAGATCGTGAACTACGCTTCGAGGTCGTGCTTCTTGAGCATGGCGTAGAGGTGAGACCGGGAAAGTCCCGATACGCTGAGCATCTTGGGGATATCCCTCCCATGGGCCCGCAAGAGCCTCTGCAGGTACTCCCTTTCCATCGCGGTCTTGAAGTCCTTCAGTGAAGGGAGATTCTCCTCGTCCCTTCCGTCCCCAGCCTCTTCCAACGCATCTTCACGCCCCCTTCCCAGCATGGATTTGGCCACCCGAATGCGCACCGCCTGCGGCAGGTGCTGCACGTAGACCGTCTTTTCCGCACCGGACAGCACGAAGGCCTGCTCGACGGTGTTGAAGAGTTCGCGGACGTTTCCGGGCCAATCGTAAAGACGGAGCATGGCCATGAACTCGGGGTCCATCTCCTTGACCGGGATGTTGCGCTGCCGGCAGAGCTTGTCGATGCGGTGCCGCGCCAGGATCAGGATGTCCTCCTCCCGTTCGCGCAGGGGCGGCAGCGTCAGGTGGATGGTGTTGATGCGGTAGAAGAGATCCTGCCGGAACTCCCCCGCCGCGACCATGGCCGACAGATCCCGGTTCGTGGCCGAGATGAGGCGGAAGTCGCTCTGCAGTTCCTGGCTGCCGCCCACGGGCCTGAAACGGCGTTCCTGCAGGACGCGCAGGAAGGTCTTCTGGGCCGAGAGGGGCAGCTCGCCAATCTCGTCCAGAAACAGGGTGCCCCCGTCGGCGAGCTTGACCAGGCCCACGCGGTCCCGGGCCGCGCCCGTGAAGGCGCCCTTGGTGTGGCCGAAAAGGATGCTCTCCAGCAGGGATTCCGTCAGGGCCGCGCAGTCCACGACCACGAAGGCGC
Source organism: Desulfomicrobium sp. (assembly GCA_003542385.1). Lineage (GTDB taxonomy): Bacteria > Desulfobacterota > Desulfovibrionia > Desulfovibrionales > Desulfomicrobiaceae > Desulfomicrobium. Next base: position 4,326 of record DPKT01000293.1, on the reverse strand, counting down.
GGTCGGCCCGGCCCGAGTTGCGGTGGATGGTCCGGGCCAGCAGCTCCTTGCCCGTGCCCGTCTCGCCCGTGACCAGGACCGTCGAGTCCGAGCCGCTGGCCTGGGCCAGGCGTTCGTAGCACTGGCGCATGGCGTTGCTCTGCCCCACCACGTCCGTGAGATCCAGGGACAGGTCCTTCCTATCCTCCCGCTGGGCCAGAGCCCGGTTCAGCGTCTCCTTGATCTGCTTGATGGGTGACGGTTTGACCAGGTAGTCCCAGACGCCTCCCTGGATGGCCAGTTCCGCGCCTTCCGGGTCGCCCTGGCCGGTCAGGACGATGACGTCCGGCGGCGAGGCCTGGCTGCGGATCTGGCCCAGGGCCTCCAATCCGTTGCCGTCGGGCAGGCGCACGTCGAGGAAGACGAGGTCGAAGTTCCCCGTGCCCAGCTGCGCAAGTCCATCCTTCAGGGTCTGGGCCGCAAGGCACTCGTGCCCCAGCCTGCGGACCAGGCTTTCGAGGGTTTCGCAGACCTGCGTGTCGTCGTCGATGATCAGAATCCTCGCCATCATGCATCCTTGTCCAGAACATCCCGGATGGCCCGCCCGAGGATGTCCTTGTTATATGGTTTGCTCACGAAAAGCCTGATGTTGCCCGACTGCGGGGTGAACTCGGCCGCGTGCTTGCGGCCCGAGACCATGATGACCGGCAGCTCGGGGCGGCAGTCCTTCAGGGCCGCGGCCACGTCGAAGCCGTTCATGCCCGGCATGTCGAAATCCGTGACGACCAGATCGATCCCGAGGCCGCCGCAGACGGCCTCGATGGCCTCCGCCGCGCAGTGGAACGGGTGCACCGTGTACCCGAGCTGGTCGAGCACGCGCGGAATGAGCTGCAGCTGGTCCTCGTCGTCCTCGATGAAGGCCAGGCGCTCGGTGCCCATGGCCACTCCGCCGTCGCAGGAGCCCGGCAGCAGGCAGAAGTCGTTCATGCTCGGCAGAAGGATGTCGAAACGGGTGCATCCGGGGCTGCTCGCGAGGCGGATACCGCCGCCGTGGTTGCGCACGATGCCGTGGACCACGGCCAGCCCCAGTCCCGTCCCCTCGCCCTTGCCCTTGGTGGTGAAAAAGGGGTCGTAGATCTTGTCCTGGATGTCCTCGGGGATGCCGGGCCCGTCGTCCTCGATCCGCAGCAGGCTGTAAAGGCCCGGGGCAAGTCCCCCGAAGCGGGGATCGTCGCGGTCCAGGGTCAGGCGGCCCAGACTGATGAAAATGTTGCCGCCCCTGGCGCCCAGAGCCTGGAAGGCGTTGGTCGCCAGGTTCATGACGATCTGGTGGACCTGCGTCGGGTCGGCCAGGCACTGGGGCAGGCCGTCGTCGACGTGCGAATGCACGCTGATGTTGCGGGGCATGGAGACGCGGACAAGGGCCACGGCTTCGCTGACCACCTCGCGCAGGTCCGTGGACACGAAGCCCTCCTGGGTCGGGCGGCTGAAGGTCAGGATCTGCTTGATGAGCCCGCTTCCCCGCACCGCCGCCTTGAGGCTGCGCTCCAGGTCCTTCCAGGCGATGCTGTCCTCGGGGATGTCCTCCATTGCCAGCTCGGTGGAATTCATGATGGAGGTCAGGATGTTGTTGAAATCGTGGGCGATGCCTCCGGCCAGGGTGCCGATGGCCTCCATCTTCTGGGACTGCAGGAGCTGTTTTTCGAGGCTGATGGTCTGGGTGATGTCCTCGGCCGTGCTCAGGATGCCGACCACCTCGCCCCGCGGCCCGTGCAGGGGAACCTTGTTGACCAGCAGCCACATGGTCTCGCCGGCGGCGTTGAGGGTCTCCATGCGCATGCGGAAACGCGGCTCGTCGGTCTCGATGACCTCCCGGTCGAGCTCCGCGATGCGCTGGATCTCGTCGGCGTCGGTCAGGACCTCGCCGTAGGTCTTGCCCAGGATGGAGGCCAGCTCAGTGCGGCCCACATGGGCCAGGAAGTTGCGGTTGGCGCCGATGATGCGCAGCCGCTTGTCCTTCCAGTGCACGAGCTGGGGGATGGTGTCGAGGACGAGCTGCAGCATGGCTTCGGACGCGGCCAGGGCCAACTCCGCGGCCTTGCGGTCGGTGATGTCCTCGATGAAGCCCTCGAAATGACAGAAGCCGTCGTCGCAGCCGCGCACGGCCCGGGCGTTGAGGTTGGCCGTGATGACGGCCCCGTCGCGGCGACGGAAGAGGATTTCGACCTCGATGCCGCCGCGGTTCTGCTCATAGAGATCGACCACCCGGTCGCGGTCGCTCTGCTGGTAGTAGAGGGTCGAGATGTTCGGGTTGCCGGCCATGAGCTCTTCCGGGCTCGAATAGCCAAGCATCCTCGCCAGGGCGGGGTTGGCCACGATCCAGGAGCCGTCGGGCGTGGTCTGGAAGATGCCCAGGGCCGAGTTCTCGAAGATGGTGCGGTACTTCTCCTCGGCCGCGCGCAGGTCGTCCTCGGCCTTCTTGCGGTCGGAGATGTCGTAGATGACGCCGACGACGCCCGCGTTGTCGCCCTGGGCGTCGGCGTAGGTGGCCTTGTGCAGCACCGCCGAGCGCAGGGCGCCGTCGGCGTGCATGATCTGGTCCTCGAAGGAGTCCATGCGCGCGTCGAGCATGGGCGCGAAACGCGAATCGGCCAGGACCGGCCCCTTGGAGGCGCGGTCCTGCTGCCAGCCGACCCCGAACCAGGTCTCGAAGGCCCGGTTGACGCCGGCGATGGCCCCGCTGCGGTCCGTGAACCAGATGGGCACGGGCAGCGTGTCCATGAGCGTGCGCAGGAAGGACAGCTGGTTCTTGATGCGCACCTCGATCTGCTTGCGCTCGAGGATGTTGATGACCAGGAGCACCAGAACCATGGACAGGATGACCAGGCTTATGATGATGGTCCAGAACTGGTGCCGGTTGATGGAGTAGAACGGCGACGGTTCGTTGATCAGCACGCTGCCCTCGGGCAGGAGCTTCAGGTTGATCCCGAGGCGCATGAGCACGCGGTAGTCGAACTTGGGCGGCTCGTCGGGGCTGACGGTGATGGGGATGCGGGCCGGCGACTCGCCGTTCAGGATGCGCAGGCCCATCTCGGCCGCGGCCTGGCCATGGGCGTAGCCGCTGATGAGCTTGCCGCCCACCAGCCCGTGCCCGAGCAGGAATTCCCAGGCCCCGTAGAGGGGAGCCTCGGTCTTTTCCCAGACGATCTCCAGGAGGTCCTGGGCCGAGTACACGGCCTCTCCCACGTCCTTGTAGAAGGGGATGAAGAAGAAGATGCTGTCGGCGGCCGCGAAGCGCACCTTGGACACCAGCTCGTCCAGGCTGAATTCGTCCAGGAACTCCACCTCGATCTCGGGCGGCAGCAGGTGCAGCTGCGCCCGCACCTGGTTGGCGATGGCCACGCCGGTCAGGCTCTGGTCGCCGATGACCACCAGACGCTTCTTGCCCGGATGGAACTTGAGGGCCGTCTGGATGTTGACCGGCACGTCGAACTCTTCCAGCACCCCCGTCATGCGGCTGCGCATGGGCACCTTGCCCGCCTCGACGTCGTTGATGCCGCAGAAGACGATGGGCACGTCGGGAAAGAGCTCGTCCCCGTGCTGGGCCATGAACTCGTAGGCGTGGTTGTCGGAGGTGACGATAAGGTCGAAGCGCGTGGTCCTGAACTTGAACTTGTAGTAGTCGAGCAGGATCTCGTTGATCTTCTCCGTGGAGAATCGCTTGGAGTCCATGTACTCGATCTGCAGGTAGATGTTCTTCCCGCTCTGCCGGAAGGTGTCCCGCACGCCCTCGAATATGCTGTCCGACCACTCGTACCCGTTGTGGTAGGAGTTGAGGTAGAGGATGTTGATCTTCTGCTCGTCCTGCGCCGTGGCGTGAGGGGTCAGGCAGAACAGACAGAGGGCGAGAAGGAGGATGCGCACGAATTCTCCGCGAAATGCCGTTTTCAGCCGCGGGGCGGGGCCCCGCGGCCCGCTTGCCCTACCCGGCGGCGTTGATGTTCTTCAGGGCGGTGTAGAGGGCCTGGGTGCCCATGTTCTCCAGGCCCTGGGCCATGGCCGCCACGTAGAGCTGCTCCACCAGGGCCAGGCCCGGCAGGCTGATGCGCATGCGTTTGGCCTCGGCCAGGGCGATGCCCATGTCCTTGACGAAATGCTTGATGTAGAAGCCCGGGTCGAAATCATCCTTGGCGATGCGCCGGCCCAGGTTGTTGATGGACCAGGACCCGGCGGCCCCGCTGCCGATGACGTCGATGACCGCGTCCACGTCGAGGCCCGCGCGCACGGCGTAGAGGAGCGACTCGACCACGCCGATCATGGTGCCGGCGATGAGGATCTGGTTGCTCA
>DPKT01000335.1 GCA_003542385.1 Desulfomicrobium sp. | reverse complement strand
CGACCTCGGAGTTGCCCATCTGCCCGTCGGGCAGGCCCACGTCGCGCCCCATGCACTTCAGCTCCCCGCGGGGGTGTTCGGCCAGGAGCCGGTCCATGTTCGGGGTTTGGGCCAGGCTCACGGCGTTGCCCGGGCCGGGCGCGGCCTTGCCCCAGCCGTCGAGGATCAGGAGCACGCAGGGCTTCTTCATCATTTATCTCCGGCCAGGACGGCCTCGGGCAGGTCGAAGTCCGCGGCCTTGGAGTAGAGTCCTTCGACGTTGTAGAGGGAGCGCGTCTCGTCCTGGAAAATATGCACGATGACGTCGTTGCAGTCGACCAGGACCCACTGTCCGGCCTGCAGACCCTCGACGCCGAAAAATTCCCACTTCTTCTCCCCGAGGCGCTGCATGATCTCGTCGGCCAGGGCCTGGGCATGTCTGGCCGAGCGCGCCGTGACGAAAACCATGGCCTCGGTCAGGGGTGAAATGCCGCGCACGTCCAGGGCCCTGATGGCCGTGCCCTTCTTGTCCGCGAGCCAGGTCGCGATCTGACCTATCTTTTCTTCCATATGGCGTGTCATTCTCCGTTCGTTGTGATGTAAGGCTCAAAGGCGCATTGTCTACGCCAAAACCCGCCACAGGGCAATGAGTCAAACCTTGACGAACATGGCCGGCCAAGGCATAGGACAGCCATGCAATCTATTGTCGATTCACCGCGTTTCCCGATATTTACCGGCCCCTTCCGGGAAGGGGCCACGGTGTAGCGCGCAGCGCGCAGACGATTTCAACCGCCGTGAACAGCCCCATGTTCGCGGCTTTTTCATTTTTTTCACCTGGAGGTTCAGCCATGCTGTTCGACGTGTCCAACGAAACCATGCCGCGGGAAGAACTGGAAGCCCTGCAGCTGCGCCGGCTCAAGTCCCTGGTCGAGAAGGTCTACTACAACGTGCCCTTCTACCAGAACAGGTTCAACGAGATGAATCTGCGCCCGGAGCAGATCCGTTCCCTGAGCGATCTCAAGTACCTGCCCTTCACCGAGAAACAGGACCTCCGCAACAACTACCCCTTCGGCCTCTTCGCCGTGCCCCGTGACAACGTCGTGCGCGTGCACGCCTCGTCCGGCACCACGGGCAAGGCCACGGTGGTGGGCTACACCCAGCGCGACGTGAACACCTGGGCCGAGCTCATGGCCCGGTCGCTGATGTGCGCCGGGGCCAGCCGCCGCGACATCGTGCACAACGCCTACGGCTACGGCCTCTTCACCGGGGGCCTCGGCATGCACTACGGCGTGGAGCGCCTGGGCGCCACCATCCTGCCCATCTCCGGCGGCGGGACGCGGCGCCAGGTCATGCTCATGCGGGACTTCGGCTCGACCATCCTCTGCAGCACGCCGTCCTACGCACTGTTCCTGTACGAATCCATCATCGCCGCGGGCATGAGCATCGACGACCTGAAGCTCCACACGGGCATCTTCGGGGCCGAGCCCTGGAGCGAGAAGATGCGCGCGGAGATCGAATCCAAGCTGCGCATCAAGGCCCTGGACATCTACGGCCTGTCGGAGATCATGGGCCCCGGCGTGGGCATGGAGTGCTGCGACGCCCAGGACGGCCTGCACATCTGGGAGGACCACTTCCTCATCGAGATCATCGACCCCGACACGGGCGAACAGCTGCCCCTGGGCGAGACGGGCGAACTGGTCATCACCACCCTGACCAAGGAAGCCCAGCCCCTGATCCGCTACCGCACCCGCGACATCACGCGCATCGACGCCATCCCCTGCCGCTGCGGCCGCACCCATCGGCGCATCACCCGCATCCAGGGCCGCAGCGACGACATGCTCATCATCCGCGGCGTGAACGTGTTCCCGCAGCAGATCGAAACCATCCTGCTCGAAACGCAGGGCGTGGCCCCGCACTACCAGCTCATCCTGACCCGCGAAGGCAGCCTCGACATGCTCGAAGTCAAGGTCGAGGTGGACGAAAAGATGTTCTCGGACGAGATCAAGCATTTACAGCGTATCGAAGCCAAGATACAAAAGAATATCAAGGAATTTCTCGGCGTCACCGCCAAGGTGACCCTCTCGGAACCGCGGAGCATCGAGCGTTCCGAGGGCAAGGCCAAGCGCATCATCGACCTGCGCAACGCGTAATCAACCGGCCGGCGCGGCCCGCACCGCGCCCGCAGTCCCCTTTCGGGAGGTACCATGAAAGTTGAACAGATCTCCGTGTTTCTGGAAAACAGGGCCGGCCGGCTGGCCGAAGTGACCAAGACCCTGGCCGAGAACCAGATCAATATCCGCGCCCTGTCCCTGGCCGACACGTCCGACTTCGGCATCCTGCGCCTCATCGTCACGGACAACGAGAAGGCCAAGGAGGCCCTGAAGGCCAAGGGCTTCACCGTGGGCCGCACCAACGTCGTGGCCGCGGAGGTCGGCGACAAGCCCGGCGGGCTGCACGCCATCCTGGAGATGCTCAACGCCGGCGGCGTCAACGTCGAGTACATGTACGCCTTCGTCACCCAGAGCGGCCGCAACGCCATCCTCATCTTCCGCTTCGACCGCACGGACCAGGCCATCGAGGTGCTGCAGAAGAACAACGTGCGCGTCCTCTCGGGCGAGGAACTCTACTCGCTCTAGACACCGACGGCATGGAAAGCCCCCGCCCGCAGCGGGGGCTTTCTGCATTTGCGGGCCGCCGTTCGGCGGTGCGGCACAACCCGACCAGAAGTTTTCCCGACATATCGCGTCCGACATTGCCTTGAAAGCGCAGGACGAGTATGACCGGATATCACCGTTTCGACATCTCACATCCGGATATGCCGCCCATGCCATGAAAGACGCACGCTACCGCTCCCTTTTCCTCCGGTCATTCCTGCTGCTCGCCGTATATATCGCCGTCATTGCGGCCATGACCCTGGCCTGGACCCGTTTCGAAAACGACAAGGCCCTGAAGGCGACGGACCATCGGCTGAACGCCGCCGCGCGAAGCCTCAGGCTCCTCCTGGCCCCGGACTTTCACGACCGGGCGGTGGACAACAGCTCCATCGGCTTCGAGGAGGAGATGGCCAACCGCGAACGGTTCAACGCCTTCGCCAAGGCCAACGAGCTGATCTACGTCTACACCCTCGTAATGAAGGATGACGCCCTCTTCTTCTCCGCCCCGACGGTGACCGAGGAAGAGGCCAGGGAACGCAAGGTCTGGTACTTCTATCCGTACGAGGAGGCGCCGCCCGAGTTCTTCGCGGCCCTGCGCAACGGCACGGACGCCTCCGTGTCGTCAAGGACGAGTGGGGAGCTTTCCGCACCACCTGCGTCTACGAGACCAGCCCGACCGGAAAACCGTACCTGAGCTGCGCCGACATGGAGATCCGCGACCTGTCGCGCATCAACGCCACCCACGCGACGATCAGCTCCGGGGCGGCCCTGCTCTTCCTGAGCTTTCTGGTTCCGGCAACCGGGATCATCCGCCGCTTCTACCGCATGCACATCGACGACGTGAACGCCTCCCACCAGGAAACGCGCGTCCATCTGGACATGCTCGACACCCTGGTCCAGAGGCTGCCCATGGGCCTCGTGGTCATCCAGCCCGACAACCGGGTCAGCCTGGTCAACCCGGCCTTCACCAAGCTCACGGGATACGAGCAGAGCGATATCGGCACCCGCAACGGCTGGTTCCGCAAGGCCTTCCCCGACATCGGTCTCAGGACCGAAATGCTCAGGATCTGGGCCCAGCGCCTCAAGGGCATCGAAGGCCAGACCACCCAGGCGCCCGTGACATGCCGGGACGGGTCCGAGCGGCTTTTCGGCATCCAGGCCAGACGCCTCGAGGACGGCCGCGCCCTGGCCATCATGGAGGACGTGACCGAGCGCGTGCGGGCCCAGGAAAAGCTGCGGCGCGACGAAGAGCGCCTGCGCCTCATCCTCGACAACCTGCAGGTCGGCATCGCCGTGGTGGACACCGAAGAACGGCGCGTGAGCTACATCAACCCCAAGCTCATGGACATGACGGGCCGCACGGACGAGGAACTGGTCGGGTCCAGCTGCCAGGAGCACATCTGCAGCGCCTGCGACGGCTCGTGTCCCGTGCTGGACAAGGGAATGGAACTGCTCGGCACCGAAGTGACCCTCAAGGACGCCGCCGGCAGGCCCTTCCATATCCTCAAATCGGCCATACGGACCGAGATCGGCGGCAGGCAGGTCCTTATCGAGTCCTTCGTGGACATCACCAGGCAGAAGCTCGTCGAGGAGGAACTGCTCAAGGCCAAGGAGGCCGCCGAGGCGGCGAGCACGGCCAAGTCTGAGTTCCTGGCCGTCATGAGCCACGAGATCCGCACGCCGCTGAACGGCATCCTCGGCTCCCTGCAGGTCATCCGCGACATCAAGATCGAGGATGCCGGCGACTTCATCGCCATGGCCATCGACTCCAGCCGGGGACTGCTGACCATCCTGCAGGACGTGCTCGACCTTTCGGCCATGGACACCGGAACCCTGAGCCTCGTTTCGCACCCCTTCGTGACCGCCGAACTCGTTCAGCCCATCCGGGACACGCTCCAGGAGGAGGCGCAGCGCAAGGGCCTCGAACTGTCCGTGACCACGGGCCCCGACGTCCCCGAAAAGCTGACCGGCGATGTCCGCCGCATCCGGCAGGTGCTCTTCAACCTCGTCGGGAACTCCCTGAAGTTCACGCAGCACGGGTCCGTCCGCGTGGAGATCTCCATGCTGCCCCTGCGCAACGGCGCGGGCCGCGGCATGGTGCATTTCGCGGTCAGCGACACCGGCATGGGCATCGCGGACGACAAGCTGACGGACATCTTCGAGCCCTTCACCCAGGCCGACATGGCCGCGAACCGGGAGTTCGGCGGGACGGGCATGGGACTGGCCATCGTCAAGCGCCTGCTGCGCCTTATGGGTTCGAGCGTGTGCATGATTTCAGAACCGGGCCAGGGCAGCGAATTCCACTTCTCCCTGCCCCTTGTTCCGGCTCCGGGCGAAGAGGAGGCGCAGGGTTGACGGCATCCGGACGCCTGCAACGCGTCTATGTGGAAATCACCAACGTCTGCAACCTGCGCTGCCGCTTCTGTCCCGGCACGCAGCGGGCCGCAGCGTTCATGGAGCCAGCCTTTTTCGGACGCGTCCTGGAGCAGGTCGCCCCGCTGACCCGTCAAATCTGCCTGCACGTCCTGGGCGAACCCCTCCTGCACCCCCAGTTCCCCGAGATCATGGAACGCTGCTCCGAGGCCGGCATCGAGGTCAACCTGACCACCAACGGCGTTCTGCTGGACCGACGGGCCGACCTCCTCCTGACGGCCCCGGCCCTGCGGCAGGTCAACTTTTCCCTGCAGGCCCTGCGGACCCCGGACGGCTTCGACCGGGACGCCCTGGAGCGCATCCTTTCCTTCTGCCTGCAGGCGTCGCGGCTGCGGCCCGAACTCTACGTCAACCTCAGGCTCTGGACCCTGGACGACCGGCACGACCCCATGCTGGACGACTTCAACGCGCCCGTCCTGGACCTCGTCGCGCAGCGCCTGGGCATCGCCCGCCCCGCACCTGCCGCC
>DPKT01000080.1:282-3557 GCA_003542385.1 Desulfomicrobium sp. | reverse complement strand
TGACGCTGCCCTTGGAGCGCAGGGAAAATTTGATGCCCTTGTCCTCCTCGCGCAGGCTGACGGCCACCTGCACACCGCGCACGTAGAGGACGGTGTTGACCAGCCCCTCCGTGTCCTCGGGGCCGGTGCCCGTGCGCTCGAAGAGTTCGCGGGTGAAGGCGATGAGGGTCACGCGGCCGCCCGCATGCAGGCTGGCCTGCCGCAGCACCTCGCCGCGCATCTGCAGCTGGTTCAGGGTGCCGGTGGACTGCTTCTGCTCATGGAAGGGGCCGGGCAACAGGCCCAGACGCAGGATTTCGGCGGCCATCTCCAGGGTCTCGGGGCGGGTGTTGTTGAAGCAGAAGTCGCCCGTGTCGGAGATGAGGGCCAGGTAGACGTATTCGCCAAGCAACCCCACCATGGGCACGCCGAGCTTGCGCGACAGGATGCCGACCATTTCGCCCACGGACGAGGAGCGCTCCTCGATCCAGTTCATGGTCCCGAACTTCGGGTTGCCCAGGTGGTGGTCGATGTTGATGACCGTCTTGGACGCGAGCCACGGGCGGATGACCTCGCCGGTGCGCTCGGCGCTGCCGCAGTCCAGCACGATGATGGTGTCCGGCTCGTTTTCGGGCAGGGTCGTCAGAATCTCGCGCTTGGGGGCCAGCCAGGAGAAGCGGCTGGGGATGCCGGACTCGTTGAAGAGGGTCACGCGCTTGCCCAGGGCCGCCAGCAGCTCGCCCATGGCCAGCATGGAGCCCAGGGCGTCGCCGTCGGGGGACACGTGGGAGAGGACCAGGAAGTTGTCGGTCTCCCGGATGTGCTCAACGATCGGCTTCAGGTGGGGCGTCATAGACCATGTCCTCGAGAAAGGTGTCCCACTGGAAGCGCAGGTCGGGAATGCCCCGCAGCTTGAGCTCCTTGCCCAGGCGCGTGCGCAGGAAACCCTTGGCGCGGGTCAGGGCCTTGGTGATCTCGGGCTCGGCCGAGCGTCCCCTGATGTGGGTGTAGAGGACCTCGGCGATGCTGAAGTCCCGGTTGAGGCGCACCCCGGTGATGGTCACGAGCTGCAGGGTCGGGTCCTCGACCTCCTGAACCAGGAGGGAGGCCAGGACCTGCATGATCTGGTCGCCCATCTGCACGGCGCGGCGCGAATTGCTTCTTTGCATAGAAAATCAGGCTCCAAATACGTCCATGTCGGCATGGACCAGTTCGTCGGAGGTCGAGGCTTCGACCATGGCCAGGACCTTGGACAGCAGGCTGTGCACGTACGCGGACTCATTGGCCACGGTCACGACACCCAGAACCAGCGTCTGGTGCGAATCCTGAGCCTCGGTCTCGGCCACCGCCACGTTGAAGGTGTTGCGCAGCTTCTGCTTCAGACTGTTGGCGCTTTTCCGCTTTTCCTTCAAGGAAAAAACGCCGTGCAGACGGAATTCCAGGCGCAGGGTGCCGATGATCATGGCCGTGAACCGCTCGCGTGTCCGAATGTACCGTAAAAAATGAAGGGCATGGATCCCCGCCTTCGCGGGGATGACACGGAACTGACGCGATCGCCCTGTGCGTCATTCCCGCGGAGGAGTCAAACTCAGGCTCCGCGGGAAATCCATGCCCCTATATCATCTATTCAGGGCCAGGACCTAGATGGTCCGGGCTTCCTCGACCAGTTCGAAGGCCTCGATGATGTCGCCGACCTTGATGTCGTTGAAGTTCTCCAGGGCCGCACCGCAGTCGTAGCCCTTGGTCACTTCCTTGGCGTCGTCCTTGAAGCGCTTGAGGGATGACAGCTTGCCGGTGTAGATGACCACGCCGCTGCGCAGCAGGCGGATGCCGGAGTTGCGCTTGAGCTTGCCGTCGCTGACCATGCAGCCGGCGATGTTGCCGACCTTGGGCACGCTGAAGACCTGCTGCACGTCGGCCTGGCCGAGGTAGACTTCCTTGATGTCGGGCGAGAGCATGCCGGACATGGCCGCCTTGATGTCATCCACCAGCTTGTAGATGATGTCGTAGAAGCGGATGTCGACCTTCTCCTGCTCGGCCACTTCCTTGATCTTGGCCGTGGGCCGGATGTTGAAGCCGATGATGATGGCGTTGGAGGCCGACGCCAGCAGGATGTCGGATTCGGTGATGGCACCGGCGCCGCCATGAATGATGGCGATCTTGACCTCGTCCGTGGACAGCTTGCGCAGTGCCTCGGAGATGGCCTCCAGGGAGCCCTGCACGTCGGCCTTGAGGAGCAGGTTCAGGTTCTGGGCCTCTTCGCCGGCCTTGGAGGCCAGGAAGCTTTCCAGGGTGACCTTGGACTCCTTGGCCAGCTCGCGGTCGCGGTGCTTGACGCGGCGGTCCTCGGCGATCTTGCGGGCGACCTTCTCGTCCTTGACGATGACGAACTCGTCGCCGGCTTCGGGGATGGCCTCGAAGCCCTGGATCTCGGTCGGGATGGCCGGCCCGGCGGACTTGATCTGGTTGCCCTGGTCGTCGAACATGGCGCGGACCTTGCCGCTGATCAGGCCGCAGACGAAGGCGTCGCCCTGGTTGATCTGGCCTTCCTGGATGAGGACCGTGCCCACGGGGCCGCGTCCCTTGTCCAGCTTCGCCTCGACCACGTGGCCGCGGCCGGGCTTGTCGGGGTTGGCCTTGAGGTCGAGCACTTCGGCCTGCAGGAGGATGAGTTCCAGCAGTTCGTCCAGGCCCTGGCGCTTCTTGGCCGAGACGTGGGCGTAGATGGTCTCGCCGCCCCAGTCTTCGGGCATGAGGCCCAGGTCGGACAGTTCGCGCTTGACGCGGTCGGGGTCGGCCCCTTCCTTGTCCATCTTGTTCACGGCCACGACGATGGGCACGCCGGCCGCCTTGGAGTGGCTCACGGCCTCGCGGGTCTGCTCCATGACGCCGTCGTCGGCGGCCACGACCAGGACGACGATGTCCGTGACCTTGGCGCCGCGGGCGCGCATGGTGGTGAAGGCCTCGTGGCCGGGCGTGTCGAGGAAGACCACTTCGCCGCGCGGCGTGTTGACGTGGTACGCGCCGATGTGCTGGGTGATGCCGCCGGCCTCGCCCGAGGCCACGCTCGTGGAGCGGATGGCGTCAAGGAGCGAGGTCTTGCCGTGGTCGACGTGGCCCNNCCATGATGGTCACCACGGGCGGACGCGGCTTCAGGTCCTCGGCCTTGTCGGCCTCCTTGGGCAGCAGGAATTCGTCTTCGGAGAAGCCGACCTTCTCCACCTCGTACTTGAACTCGGCCGCCAGCAGCAGGGCCGTCTCGAAATCCAGCGACTGGTTGATGGTCGCCATGACGC
>DPKT01000080.1:0-222 GCA_003542385.1 Desulfomicrobium sp. | reverse complement strand
CCTCGACGCGGATCTTGCGCTTGGACGCCTTCAGCGGCTGGGTGATCTGCTGCTGAGCGCGGGCTCCGCCGGCCCTGCGGGCTTCGGCGCGCTGGGCCTTCTTGCCCTTGCTCAGGTTGAACTCCTCCTTGCGGTACAGGTCCTCGGCCTCCACGGTGCGGCGGCCCTTCTTCTTGCCGCGGGCATTGCGGGCCGCTTCGCCTTCGGGCGCGGGGCGGGGTG
>DPKT01000184.1 GCA_003542385.1 Desulfomicrobium sp. | reverse complement strand
TCACTTTTCGATGCTGTTTGACACGTGCGCACCGAAATCGAGGCCCTCGCCGTACGCTGGAGCGTGATCAAGCACCGCTCAAGATATCTGGACCTGGACTATCTCAAGAGTTGCGTCGACAACATGGCCGCCTGCGTCGACATGAATGACACGAAGAACATGCGCAAGAACGACATGGCTTTTCATCTCGCCATCGTCCAGGGCGCACACAGCGAGTCTCTGGCCAAGGCGTGGCACTCCCTCGGCAACTACTACTGGACCTATATCGCGGTCTATTACGATCATGCCGCGTCCCTGCTCAATGCGCAGGTCGACAAGCACCGCATGATGTATGAGGCCATCGCTGGCGCCGACATCAACGCATATGCCCAGTGCGTCCGCGGCCATTACTTCGACGCCAACACCCTGTTCCCGGAGAAAGTTTCAGTCTGACGATACTGAACTGTGAAAGGTTCGACCACGTTTCTGAGCGTGGTCGCATAGAGGCATGCACCGCGGCAGCGTCAACAGTGCATGCCTTTTTCTTTTTGTTCGGGATTTTGGCCCTTGCGGGATGCGGCCAGCTCTGGGTGACAAAAAAGGCCGCCCGGTGACAGGCGGCCTTTGGGGGCTGTGAAATCAAGAACTGCTAGAGGATGCGTGGCTGAATGAAGATCAGGAGCTAGGCCTTGGTTTTTGTGTCATAGGTGTTCTTGAACAGCCATCCCAGTCCAGGAACATCACCCAATCCGGGGATCTGGTTCACACCGTTGGATTCCGTGGTCTTGAGCACCCCGCCGATGACGATGGTCTCGCGGTCGTTGACCATCATCTTCGTCTTGGTCGATTTGGTGTCGATGTCCCGGCCGTCGCTCTTGGGACTGTCGTCACTGATGTCAAGGTCGAGAATGAGCTTGTTGTCGGGGGTAATCTGCGGCAGGACAGAGATTTTCAGCACCGCTTCCTCGTATTCGGTGGTGGTGCCGCCGCTCTCTGACTCCGTTGCGGTGGCGAGCTTGGTGCCCTGCTGGATTTCAGCGCGGTTATTGTTCAGGGTCAGGATGCGCGGCGAGGAGATGGTCTTGACCAGATTCTTGGTCTCGCCAAGCTGCAGGGAAGCGTCCAGAGCGAAGAGGTCCTCGCCGAGAAACTTGCCGATGGTGCCGCCGAGGGTGATACCGTTGACGGTATTGATGGCGTTGAGACCGGTCGAGACGAAGGTTCCCCGCCACTGCTCACTGGGCAGATTCTCTTCAGTTTCCGTCCGGTAAGCCGTTCCCCACTTCACACCCAGGCTGCGCTGGAACTCGTCGGTGGCGTAGACGAGGCGGGCTTCGATCATGACCTGGCGCTCAGCCCGATCCAACTTCTTGATAAAGCTGTCGATCCTGTCCAGAGTCTCCTCGGTGTCGGTCACGATCAGGATGTTGGTGCGCGGGTCGGAGGAAGCGGTGCCGCGGTTCGGCGTCAGCAGGGATTTGACCTTGCCCTCGAATTCGGCGGCGGTGTTGTAATTGATCTGGATGTACTCGGTCTTCAGCGGCGCCAGGTTACGCATGCTCTCCTGGGCCTGGATGGCCGCCTCGCGGGCCTTCTGCAACTGGGCGCGCTCGGCCTCGAGCTTCGTGGCCGAGGCGATGCGCATGATGTTGCCCTTGATGACCATGCCCAGATTCTTCTGCAGGAGCACGAGGTCAAGAGCCTGATCCCAGGGGATGTCCACGAGCTTCAGGGAGATGTTCCCGGAGATGTCGTCGTCAAGGATGAGGTTGTAGCCGCTGATCTCGGAGATGAGACGCAGGACCTGTTCGACGGAAGCGTTCTGCAGGTCGATGGAAATTTTTTCGCCCGTGTAGTTTTCCTTCATGCCCGGGAAGAGCGTGTTCAGTTCCTGAATCTCGCTCTCCTTGTACACCGGTTCATCGGCGGCAGCCTTGTCGGCGGCTGCCATGGAGGCGGATTGGGACGACTTGCCCGTCTTGACCAAAACATGCGTCTCGTCGCCTTTGCGCAGGACGGAAAGGGCCGGGTTCTCCGCACCGGCAAAGACGAGGTAGGCGTTGCCGTCCTGGTCGTTGTAGGCGGTTACGGTCTCGATCTTGGTGCCTAGCTTGCTCACGTCGTATTTCTTGAGCAGGGACGGCTGGAATTGCGCCTTGCGGAAGGTCAGCCTGAACGCGTCGGCCTGCTCGGGAACGACCTCGAAGGGGAGGCTCGAATAGGTCACGACCTGCAGCGAGTCGCTTTTAGGCTTGAAATTGAGCGAGCTGATGACGTTCTTCGGCAGTTCCGGTGCCGGGATGTCGTCGGAGACGAGCATCAACCGTCCAAGGCTGTCGGACTGGCGGGAGAGAAGGAACTTGCTCTTGGAGTTCAGGAAGACGTTCAGAGCCTTGACCTGTCCGCCTTCCATCTCCTTTTCGAGCCGGCTGACCAGAGCCGTCTCGTTGAGGGGGAGAACGAAATCCGTGACACCGGGTGTGAAGAGGATCTTTACGTTCCTGTCTCCGTCGAAGTCGGCGTAGAGCTGCGTTCCCGCGTCCAGGGGGACGTCGATCATGGTCTTGCCGAGGGATTCCGACAGCACGGCTTCACGTCCGGCTGTGATCTGCGGGGCGTCCACAGAACCGGCGTCAGTGGTGGCAGGCTTGGAGTGTGTTGCGCATGAAGTCAGCACAACGATACAACTTAAAAGTAAGAATCCAGATATCGCTCTGAAAATCTTCATAGCACTCTACTCCTTCTCTTGCCGCAATCTTAAATTAATTGTTCTCTTTTTCGCTTCACCGAATACGTCGATGACATCCTCTTCAACTACGAGCAATTCGTTTCCGATGGACGTCACGACACCGTCATAGAGCCCGATGGTCATCCCGGGGCGGATCAGATAGCTCTTGCCATCGGGAAGTTCGACCATGGCCAGGGAAACCCCGGCGCCCTTGTTCAGGATGCCGATTAGCTTCAGACTGTGAACGTCGACCGTCTCCAGGGGAGTTGTCGCCTTTTTTTCGAGTTTTGCCTTCTTGGCCGCCTGCATCGCTTCGTATTCGCGAATCTTGATGAATGAGACGAAAGGATCGATTTTCCCGGCCCCGCTGTAAGGTGGATACGGGAACGTGATCCAGTCGGGGAACTCCCCTTCGGGCTGACCGGGTTGGGGTGCCTGGGCGCTGGCCGAGACACAGAGGAAGAGGACCAGGGTGGGAAGTAGAAGAAGTGCTTTCATGGCTGCGTCACTTTTTTGCTTGTTTTGCGGCTTCACGCGCCTTGATTTCCGCCTCGGTCAGGGCCCTGTAGACCTGCAACGTCAGGCTGGTGTTCAGGTATTTCTCCGTCGGGGAAAAGTCGGAGACCGGGCTGAAGGTGACGTTCTGGATGCTGACGAGGCGATCCAGCCTGGACAGCCGGTCGAAATAGGTCACCAGACGATGGAAGGTGCCGCTGATCTGCAGCTGGATGCTTCTGGTGGCGTAGAACTCATGAATCTGCTCGGCTCCGGGCTGGAACAGGATGAATTCCACGTTTTCATCACGCCCGAGCTGCTCGAAGGAGGACAGGAGCATTTCCAGCGCCCTGGCGTCTTCGGGCAGCAGCGTCTTGGCGTAGTACAGCTCCTTCTTCCGCAATTCCAGGCTGCGACGCAATTCGGGCAGGTTCGCGACCTGGGCCCTGAACATGGCGATGTCCTTGTCCAGTTTCTCGATTTCCTGCTTGGCCTTGGCGATCTGGATGAGCTTGTCGTCCAGGATGAAGTACCAGTACCCGCCGTAGACGGCCAGCGTCAGGACCAGAAATATCAGGAACTTCTGCAGGGCGGACAACGCACCTAATTTTTTGGAAACTGCGGATTTATCCATTTGTCGTTCCATTCGTATTTGTGTTTTCGAAATACTCCTGGGCCATCACGGAGCACTCGAAGGCCACCAGCCCGAGCCCGTCCACGGCCCGGCGGGATGTCCTGCGAGTATCCACCACCTTGATATATTTCGACAACCTGAGCCGTTCCACGTAGCTGGCGAAAACCTGGTTGTCCAGGGCGACTCCGCTCAGCGCGATATTGCCGTTGGCGTTGATCGTGAACGTCTCGAACCACATCTTGTCCTTGGGCATGTTCACGACGACCTCGTCGATGTATTTGACGGGCAGCCCCTGGCGCAGACGGATGTCCTTGATGACCTTGATGCGGGTCTCTATATCCTTGAGCTCCTGGATGACGCTGTTGACGATGGCGACCTCTTTTTCAAGAAGCGCCCGTGTCTGCTGCTTTGCGGCGACAGATGATTGCAGCGTGCTCAGTTCCGAGGAAAAATAATAATCGACTCCGTAGACTGACCCAAGCATCAACATAATGGCCAAGACGAAAAAGACTGCGCCTTTTTCGACATTTGTCGACTTCGATCGTTTTTGCTGAGGGAGTAAATTGATTTTTATCATAATAGGTTTCCAGGATTAAATTGCTCGCAGGGCAAGACCGAAAGGGACAACCATCTGTGGCCCTATCTCGTCAAGGTACTCTTTCTGGAACGTATTGTTGTCTACATGAATTTTGCGGAACGGATTATGATAGTGCACTTCAAGATTCAATTCTTTCTGAAAAACGTCGCGAAGGCCTCCAAGCAATGCCCCTCCTCCGGACAAGTAAAGAGACTCAGCAGGAGTTACGTTACTCGATGAAGAATGATAAAAACCGATGAGGCGCCTCAGTTCATCACACCAGTTCTTGAAGATCTTGTTCACGGCATCGGAGATGGACCGAAGATCCTTATCCCCGAGATCTTCCTTTCCGCTGAGTTTGATGCGTTCCGCGTCCAGGCGCTTGATGTTCAGGATGGATGCGAGAGACTCAGTGACCGCCCTGCCGCCAAAGGAAACCTCGCGCAAAAAGGATGGCTGACCGTTGTGATAGATGCAAAATACGCTCTGCGCGCCGCCGATATCGAGGAGATAGACGGGCTTCTCCTGAAACTCCGGGTAATTGTGCTCGAAACTGTTGCACAGGGCGAAGGAGTCCACGTCGATCACCGAAAGGGAAAGCCCTGATTGCGAGATGACGTCGCTCAGGTTCTGAACCACCTTCTTCTTGCTCGCAACGAGCAGAACGTCGTAGCTCTTATCTTTCTGGCCCGGGCCGAGGACCTGATAATCCAGGAAGACGTCATTGATGTCGAAAGGAATGTACTGACGGGCGTCCTTCATGACCGTATCGCCGATGGCCTTCGCAGATTCGGCCTCGAAAACGACCCGCTTCACGATGACCGCATGACCCGCCATGGACGATACGACCACCTGCTCCTTGAGCTGAAGCTCTGACCAAAGCCCGTTGATCTTCTTCGCCGTGGCCGAACTGCTATCCAGATCACCCGGCTGCCAAGGACAGCGGGCCATGCTTTCCAGGACCATGTCGCCTTTACCCGGCCGAATCTTCACCATCTTCAGCCATTCACTTCCAAGATCCAATCCGACGCCGGCGTTTTTCTTTGAAAAAAAACCTAGATTTTTCACAGCGTTACGTCCTCGGTGATTATTTTCGCGACCCAAGACCCTGCATTTATTCGTTGATACTTTTATAACTAACACAAAACGCGTCGTCAAAGCAAGAAATAATGAGTAGAAAAACAATGCGCAGCCTAAAGAACTTTTCGCATGCTGATGCAGACGCTTTTGCCTAAATCCTGACTCTTTTTGTCAGTACACGTACTGACTCTACCCAAATAGGCACACAACGCCATCATCGTTACGTCATGCTGACATCGATTCACACCTCTTTTACGCTCCGTGTCCCTCCGAAAAAAGATCACGCAATGAATCCATGGCCGATAATCAGCCTCGCTCATCCCCGTGCGCTACTGTAGTGTCGTCAAGACAGCGTTCCCCGTAGCCGCTCCGCGGCGACGAAAAAAAAACCGCTCCGGTAAGGAGCGGGCTTGCGGTAATATAACGGCTCTGTCCGAAGAATCATGCGGCTGGAATGATCCGTACGTATCGGATGCATCGCGCAGCATCGATCTGCAGCAGATTGCCGTGCGGCCAGGCGCGTGACGTTCTAGACCCGTTCCAGATTGGCCAGCAGGATCTGTCCGAATTCCACGCATCCGACCTGACGTGCGTCCGTCATCTGCGAGGCTAGGTCCACGGTCACGCGGCCTTCAGCGATGGCCAACTCCACGGCCTTGCGGATTCGGCCTGCAGCTTCGTGCCAGCCGACGTGATCGAGCATGAGCGCGCCCGACAGGATGAGGCTTCCCGGGTTCGCGAGGTCCTTGCCCTCGATGGTCGGGGCCGTGCCGTGGGTGGGCTCGAAGAACGCCAGATCGGAACTCATGTTCACCCCGGGCGCCAGGCCCAGGCCGCCGACCTGAGCGGCCAGGGCGTCGGAGAGGTAGTCGCCGTTCAAGTTCGGCGTGGCGATGACATCGTAATTCTCGGGGCGGATGAGCACCTCCTGGAACATGGCGTCGGCGATCCTGTCCTTGAGCACCAGGGCACCGGGAGGGCAGCAGTCCTGGCCTTCCTGGATGACGCGGCCGGCGAACTCCTCGGCGGCCAGTTCATAGCCCCAGTTGCGGAAGGCGCCCTCTGTGAACTTCATGATGTTGCCCTTGTGGGCCATGGTCACGCTGCGGCGCTTCTGATCCAGGGCGAACTGGATGGCCCGCCGGATGAGGCGCTTGGAGCCCTTGGCCGTCATGGGCTTGATGCCGATGCCGCTCTCGGCGTCGACGTTCGCGCCCATCTCGTCCCGGAGGAAGGCGATGAGCCGCCGGGCCTCGGCGCTGCCCGCCTGCCACTCGATACCGGCGTAGACATCCTCGGTGTTCTCGCGGAACACGACCATGTCCACCCGCTCGGGGTGCTTGACCGGGCTTTCGATGCCCTTGAAATACTGGATGGGACGGATGCAGGCGAAGAGGTCGAGAGTCTGCCTGAGCGTCACGTTCAGGCTGCGAAACCCCTTGCCGACCGGGGTCTCCAGGGGCCCTTTCATGGCCAGGTCGGCACCCTTGAGAGCCTCGAGCGTCGACTCGGGCAGGTAGGAACCCGTTTCGGCAAAGGCCTTCTTGCCCGCCAGCAGCTCCACCCACTCAAAGCCCCGTCCGTCGCCGTAGGCAACCTCCACCGCCCTGTCCAGAACCGGGCGACCGGCGGCCCACACTTCCTTTCCTATCCCGTCGCCCTCGATGAAATATACCCTGCGCTTCATATCTTCTCCTCTCACGAATGAATAAAACCCCTCGCGGGGTTTTTTCGGATAGTAAAAGATTATTGATCGCGCAACTGACAAAAAGGGGCCTCAGCTGAAGCAAACCTCCACCATCAGCGGCCCGTACTGCGTCTCGAACGGGATGGCCAGGACGGCGCTCGTGGAAACGTGGCGGATGATGTGGCCGGAACCGGTGATGACGGAAGGGATGGCGCCTTCGAAAATCATGCCCATGCCCACAAGGCCCTTGCGGGCCTGTCCGGAGATCATGTTGGTCAGTTCCCCGACGGCGTCGGTCACCGCATCGTTGATCTCGGTCTGCTCCTCATAGATCATCGCGCTGACGATCCCCAGTGCAGTTGCGGCCGTGAACGTCAGCGACATCGTCCCCCTGCTTTTGCCCTTGGGGTTGGAGAAGCCGATGACGCCCGTAATGTCGCCCTTGGCGCTTGCATCCTGCTTGACGAAGGGAGTGCCGGCCTTGGCCTCGGTCATGGCCATGGTCTGCAGCACCGATGTCGTTGCGTCCACGAACTGCGCGATGATGCCTTTTATCGTATCATTCATATTGATGCACCTTTCTCATTTTCCTGAATTGATGGAAAAGCTGCGATCCGTCACTGCGATTTGACCATGAGGTGAAAGAGCGCCTGTACATATCTCCCCGAAACCACGTCCGCCAGCGCGAAGTGCGGCAGGGCCCCCCGTGCCATGGTGCCGGCGAAAGCGAGCCACAATTCGAGAGAAAGGGCTTCCAGGGCGGGTGCGAGGACCGTTTCCCAGAGTCTGCCGGCCTTCTCCTCGTTCATGCTGAAGGAGCGGCATTGCAGGGGGCGGGAGGAAAAGAGGATGCACGACCCGTTCTCCAGCAGCGGACACCTGGCGTCTGCGTCGGACAGGCAGAACTCCTCGGCGCTGACCTGGCTCGCCGCCAGGCGTTCCCGCCGAGCCGTCTCCACGGCCCGGGCGATGACCTCCAATCGCTTTTCGCTGCTCAGCACCACGTTCATCCTCTGCGTGACGTACACGGCCTCGACCATGCTCAGCCGAATGGGCGTGCTGCAACATCTGGCGTGGTCCCGGCCGCACATTTCCAGAGGCCTGCCCGCCTCGTCGTCGACCCGGGCCTGCAGCGCCTCGTAGTCGCGGAAGAACGGGCTGAGGTCCACGGCCTTGTGCATTTCCAGCGACGGCTCCCGCACGGTCAGCTTGGGGCTTTGCCGCCCGTATTTGCGGATGGTCCACCACTGCGAGAAGTTCGCCGGCTTGGAGCGCAGGGTGCGCAGCTTGAACCAGGCCAGCCGGTGCCCCAGGCCCCTGCGCAACAGGTAGGCGTTGAGCACGGTTCCGGTGCGCCCGATGCCGTGCCGGCAGTGGATGAGCACCTTCTTGCCCAGATAGATGGCCTCGTCGAGCCAGGCCAGGGCCTTTTCCAGCTCCGCCAATTCCGGGGCCTCCTCGTCGGCCAGAGGCATGTGGTAGACCTCGAACCCTGCCGCGCACTCGATGTCGTGCAGGTCGCAGAACTCGCCGCAGAGGTTGAGAATGGCCCCGACCCCGGCCTCGCGCAGGTAGTCGAGCTGCTCGTAGCTCATGGGCGCGGCACCCACGGCCAACTGGTCCGTGACCCAGGTCGCCCTGTAGGCCTCACTCATGGGCTGCCTCCGGGAAAAAGTTCTGCATGAAGGAAGCCGCTTCCCGCTTGGCCTGCGGCACATCCGCGAGCCGGATGTCCATGAGCCGAGTCACGGCGAGGACGAGGCCCAATGCGCGCAGGGCCGTCGCCGTCTCCTCCATGCCCAGCCGGGCCAGGGAAGCGTCGAGCATGTCCCCCCGGATGACCGTCTCGTAGCCGAACCGTTCCAGGACATCGCGCACGAAGATCAGCCGGTATGCGCGCTGGTTCAGGGCCGCCCCGCCGCCCTTGAACCGGAACTTGACGTAATTCGCACCGGGCGTGCCGCCGCACAGCGCGTCGACGATGGAAAAGTGGTACCCGAAACGGATGTTCAGGTGCATGTATTCCCCGGCGATGATGGCGTAGCTGGCGAGAATTCTGGAATCCATGCGGAAGATGCCCGAACTGACCCGGTCGAGCTCCTCCCAGTCCACGTGCAGCTGGCTGCTGTCCCAGGTCACCCGCCCGTCGGCCAGCCCGGCCCACATTGCGCGCAAGGGGGCGCTGTCCACAAGTTCGACGCCTACCGGCCCCTTGCTCCCGGCCTGCGGCGAAAGCCCCCCTCCCAGGTCCAGGACGTACATGACCAGGGGCAGCTCCGTGACCAGCCTGCGCGACCGGCCCAAACCCCGGCCTCCCCGGCCGACCAGGGAGAACATCTCGGCCACGCTCTTCTCGTGGCAGAAACGCACCACGTCGTGCAGGGACCGGCACCCCTCGGGCGTGAAATTGTCCGCCTCGGGGTCGATCAGGCCGAGATGCACGGTCACGGCGGCCAGGTCTTCGTTCCCGGCACGGATCCTGGCGTGCATTCTCTCGACGTCGGGACTCAAGGCCATGACGCCCGGCAGACAGTCGGCAAAGATCTTTCCCGCGCCGCCGTCCACGGTCACCACCTCCCCCTCGTCCAGCACGCCGGGTCCGCACCCCACCACGACGGGCACGCCCCGCTCC
>DPKT01000190.1 GCA_003542385.1 Desulfomicrobium sp. | reverse complement strand
GGCGACGGCGTCGTGATCCGTCACGAGGCGGACGGGCAAGGGGGGGTGAGGTTGGCCATGTCGGGCGAGGAGCACGGCCGGGAGGTCTGCCTGGCCCGGGTGGTGCCGGGCGCGCCGGACTAGGCGGAGCGCCGGGTCGGAGGCTGCCTGGGTTACTGAACGGTGGTCGTCGGCTGCTCCAGGGAGGCCGCCTGGACCGGTTCTTCGAGCTGCGATTTCCAGGCCGCGATGGCGGCCTTGAAATTCGGCATCTCCTTCTTGGCGATGGGGTCGGCGGGCATGACCTTGAGTTTCAGGGGGTTTACGAGCTTGCCGTTCTGCCGCATGCGGAAATCCAGATGCGGCCCCGTGGAGTAGCCCGTGCTGCCGACATAGCCGATGACCTGTCCCTGCTTCACCCGGGCTCCCTTTTTCGAGACCTGGGCAAATTTGCTCATGTGGTTGTAGATGGTCTCGTAGCCGTTGCTGTGGATGACGCGCACGAATTTGCCCTGGGAGCTGTTGGACCCGGCCTGGGCGACGATGCCGTCGGCCACGGTGCTGATGGGCGTGCCCGTGGGCGCGGCATAGTCGACGCCCTGGTGCGGCCGGCGGTACTTCAGGATGGGGTGCATGCGGCTCATGGTGTAACCCGAGGAGATGCGGGTGAAGGGCAGCGGCGACTTCAGGAATGCCTTGCGCAGCGGGCGGCCGTTCTGGTCGTAGTAGGCGGTGTTCCCGCTCTTGTCGGTGTAGCTGTACGCGTAGTAGGTCTGGCCCTGGTTGGTGAAGCTGGCCGCGGCCAGGGGGCCGTACCCGACGAAGCTCCCTTCCCTGTACCGTTTCTGGACGATGGCCTTGAAACTGTCGCCCTGGCGCAGGTCGCGGGTGAAATCCACGTCGTAGGCGAAGACGTTCGCCAGCCGAATGCCGAGTTCGTCGTTCTCGCCGGCCTGGCCGATGGCACCGAAAAAGCTGCTCTCGATGACCCCGGAGACGGTCTTGGTCTCGATTTCGTAAGGGATGGCCTCACGACGGAATTCGTACCCGCCGTCCGTCATGGAGACGACGAGACGCTCCTCGGCGTCGATCTCGTACTCCAGTCCGACGAGGGCGTCCCCCGAGTAGATCATGGTCCAGGGCTGCCCGGCCTTGAGGTTGTTCAGGGGGTAGATGCTCTTGCTCTCGTTGCACAGGTTGTAGATCTCCGGCAGGGCCATGCAGCCTTCGAGAAGGGACGACGGCGTGTCGCCGTTCTTGATGATGCCGGTCATGCGGGTGATTTCGGGCTCGCGCGGGGCCTCCGCCACCGGGAGTTCGCGGGGGTCGGTGGGCAGCGCCTCGGCGTTCTCCGACGGCTGGACGTCATGTCGGGCCGCAACGCCCATGGCGCTGTAGTCGACGCTCGACTGGATTTCCTCGGGGGCCAGGAAATTGAAGGCGACGGCGCCGCCGATGATCAAGATGCCCAGGAAGGCGAGAAACGGCAGTGCGGCGCGGGACGACTTGGAGGAATTCTTTCGAAAGATGTTGGACTGCCTGCGGTGGGTGTTTCGTCTCTTTCTGGTCATACGTCCTTGCGGGGCGTTGAGGTTTGGCGAGGGCGGCGTCCGGGTGTCCTTCCGGTAAGAAAAAAAAGCTGCGTCGTCCGCCGAAACAGTCACGCATCCTAGCCTCGTCCACGCTCCAGTTCAAGCACTTGTTTTCCGGCCCGGCGCTGCGGGGGGGGGAAGGGAGGACGGATGGCCGCAGTCGTGGAGCTATTTCGCCGGGTTGCGCCGGCTGACATTCCCGGAGACCCCGCCGATCAGCGTGATGCCGGCCTCGTAGAGGCCGGCGGGGAGAGCAGGGCCGGCAGTGCACCAGCGCACCTTGCCGACGCGGTGGCCCATTCCGGCGATCATCTCGTCGACGGCATCGTCGAGGTCGCAGATCTTGATGTGCTCATCGTTGCGCAAAGGGTATTCGGTTTCGATCTTGAGGCCGTTCTGGCTGTAGTTCAGAATCAGGGAAGGGCATGAGGCGGAGTCGCCGGCATATGGCCGCACAAGACAACTTTCGAAACATGCGGTTCGTGATGATTTTCGTTTTTCCGGCATGGGTGCCTCCTGGATGGAACGCATGAGACGATCCTCCCGCAGACGGGAGGATGCTCCACCATATACGTCCGTCAATCAAAAGGCCAAAGGAAAAAATGTCCGCCGGGTGACTTTCAACGGGCCTTGAGGCCGTAGATCACGAATTCGACGATGTCGTCGAAGAGGTTCTCGTCACCGTAGGGCGTGAGCAGTCCGTGGCGGATGCCGCCGACGAGGTTGCAGAAGACCACCACCGAGGCGCGCTGCGGATCCACGGGACGGATGGTGCCGTCCTTCACGCCGAGTTCCACGCAGTCCCGCAGCACGTCGTAGAGCTCCGAGAAGGTGCGGATCATGAATTCCTTGTCCTCGGTGGTCTTGAGGTCGCTGAAGGGGGAGCAGCGGACGAGGACCATGAAGTCCTGTCGGGGGTTGCGGGCGAAGTCGAAGTAGGTGTTGGCGAAGATGCGTACGGCTTCGAGGCCGTTGGGCACGCCCTGGAGGTTGGTCTTGATGGTCAGGATGAGTTCGTGCAACACGTCGAGCCCGGCCGTCAGGAAGAGCTTCTCCTTGTTGCCGAAATGGTGCGTGAGCAGCCCCAATGCCACGCCGGCGCGGTCGGAAATCTTCTTGAAGGTCGTTTCCGAGTACCCGTGTTCACTGAAAAGTTCCTTGGCGGCCTTGAGCAGCAGTTCCTTCTTTGTCGGTCCGTTGGCCATGGTGTGTTCCCGTTCTCCTGATGGTGCTGGCGACAAATTCCCGGTGCCGTGAGCGGCCCCGAGGAGCGAACTCGTCGTAACGTCTTAAATTGAATACCCAATCAATATGGGGGCCGGGGCTGTTTGTCAACGAGGGGGGCGGCGCCTGCGACGGCGGAGCAAATTGACAAAGGAAGGCCCAATCCTGAATAAGAGGCGTTCACCGACAGTCAGGAGAACGTCATGCATGTCTTGCAATATTGGTCCGGATACGCCCTTTCGACGGTTCGCGGCTGGCTCTATGCGCTGCGGCCCGGGAAGCGCTCCTTTGTGCGCAATGACCGCGTGCGCAACAGCCCCCTGTACGATGACGTCTGCACATGGCAGAAGACGCAGATGGAGTCCATGACTTTCGAGAACGACCGCCCGGTCAAGGCCTTGAAAGGCACTGTGGACCTGGCCCTCATGCGTCGCATCCACCGCCGTACGCTGCTTGAGATCAAGCACGAGCTGGGGGACCTGTGGCGTCCTTCCTCCGTGACCCTGGACAAGGGCCGGGGCATCAGCCTGGATCAGTCCATCGCCATCATGCACCGGCTGCGCGACGCGGGTTTTCCTGACGACGCCCTGGGCGTGGTCTCGGTGGAATTCGCCGGGCGGCGGCATTCCTTCGCCATCGTCCAGGACACCCCGGACGATTTCTGGATGCTCGACAACGGCATGTTCTCCTTCAGCCCGGTGCGCGGGAGCGTGTTCCTGTCGGCCCGCAGGGATGTGCACGTGCTCATCGGCTTCAATTTCTTCGACGTCTGGAATTACTGAACACGAACATTTTTTTAGAAAAGGACGGCAACGACCATGAAAGTCATATCCACCACGGCCCCCGAGCCGGTCCACTTCAATTCTGGTCCGGCCAGCGGTGTCACCGGGCGGGTGATCATCGGCCACAGCGACGGCGCGGCCAATTTCTGCATGCGCCGCTTCGATCTCGCTCCCGGCGGCCACACGCCGCGCCACACCCATGCCTGGGAACACGAAATCTTCTTCCACGCCGGCCAGGGCGAGGTCTTCAGGGCGGGCGAATGGGTGCCGGTGGGGCCTGGCGACGCGGTTTTCGTGCCCGGCGAGGAGGAGCACCAGATCCGCAACGCGGGTTCGGCGCCGTTGACCTTTTTGTGCCTGATCCCGGCCGGGGCGCCGGAGATCTAGTCGAGGCCCGCCGTGCAGATCCACGCCCGCAGGTACGCCTACCTTTCCATCGGCGCTTCGCTCCTGACCATGGCCCTGAAGTTCGGGGCCTTTTTCCTGACGGGTTCCGTGGGTCTCTTCTCCGACGCCGTGGAGTCCGTGGTCAACCTGACGGCCGGCGTCATCGCGCTTTTGGCCATCATCGCGGCCCACAGGCCCGCCGACGACTGCCATGCCTACGGACACGGCAAGGCCGAATACCTTTCGAGCGGCATGGAGGGCGCGCTGATCTGCGTCGCAGCGGTGGGCATCGCCTACGCCTCGGTGCAGCGGTTCCTCGACCCCCAGCCTCTGGAGGCTCTCGGGACGGGCATCCTCGTGGCCACCGCTGCGGGGGCCGTGAATTTCATCGCCGCCAGGGTCATGCTCCGCGCCGCCAGGGAGTACGACAACATCGTGCTGGAGGCCGACGCGAAGCACCTCCTGACGGACGTCTGGACTTCGGCCGGGCTGGTGGCCGCCCTGAGCGTCATGCTCTTCGCGCCCCCATCGTGGCAGATCTTGGACCCGGTGCTGGGCTTTATCATGGCCGTCAACATCGTCTGGACCGGCATTTCCCTCGTGCGCCGCTCCGTGTCCGGCCTCATGGACGAAGGCCTTCCGCCCCGCGAAGTCGATGCCATCGTCGGGGCTATCGGGCAGGTGGTGGGGGAAGGGACGCAATATCACGCCCTGCGGACGCGCAGGGCCGGTGCGGTGCGATTTGTCGATTTCCATCTGCTCGTTCCGGGTTCCATGACGGTGCAGCATTCCCACGACCTCTGCTGCGGCGTGGAGGAACGCATCCGCGCCGCCCTGCCCGGGGCACAGATCACCATCCACGTTGAGCCGCGGGAGGACCATGCCTCCTTCGACGGATGGAAGGTGGGCGGGTTGTGCGACAGACGCTGCCAGCCGGAGGAAAAATGAAGGGCCGCGCTTCGGACACGGCCGGCGCATGGGACAGGAGGTTATTCATGTGGAGATGCTGGATTGTCGCGGCGTGCCTGATTGCCTTCCTGGGCACTGGCTGCTCGACCATGGGAGAATGGACCGGGAAAACGGTCAAGAGCGTAGAGAACGCGGCCGGCGATTTCAAGAGCGGGTATCGCAAGGGAAAGACGCAATGATCCTTCACGACTGAAGGGCAGGTCCGCACTTTGCCCCCAAGGTTCCGGCGGGTTGCTGCCGATCCGGCACCATGCGGCTTTTGCGGGCGCTACGCGGCGTTCGGGGACAGCGGCAAAGGGTTTGCCAAACGGCCCGGAGCCGTATATTTTTATGCTCCGTTTTTGTTGAGACAATTTTCTGGAGGAAGGAATGAGCAATCCGGTGGTCCTGGTGGACACGACCAAGGGGGAGTTCCTGGTCGAGCTCTTCGCGGACAAGGCCCCGCAGACGGTGGCCAATTTTCTGAGTTATGTGGATGAGGATTTCTACGTCGGCACCCTGTTCCACAGGGTCGTCAAGGGATTCATGATCCAGGGCGGCGGCCTCGACAACATGATGCGCGAAAAGCCGGTCAAGGCGCCCATCGTCAACGAGGCCACGAACGGCCTCAAGAATCTCGAAGGCACCGTGGCCATGGCCCGCACCGCGGACCCGCACAGCGCCTGCGCCCAGTTTTTCATCAATACGGTCGACAACCCGGACCTTGACCATCAGGGCGAGGAAGAGTTCGGCTACTGCGTTTTCGGTCAGGTCATTGACGGGATGGATGTGGTCAAGAAGATTGAGAAAGTCCGGGTCAAACCCCAGGGCGACCACGAACACGCACCCGCCGACCAGGTGTCCATCAACTCCATTACCCGTTTTGAATGACGCAAGACGTTGAAGTAAGGTAATCAAACATGAGCGAAGATTTTGCCGAGCTGTTCGCCTCCTACGAATCCCAGCGCAAGGCGGCCCTCAAGGCAGGGGACAAGGTTTCCGGAACGGTCATCTCCATCGGTCAGAAGTCGGTGTTCGTCGACTGCGGCGCGTCCGTGGACGGCATCGTGGACCGTGAGGAACTGCTGAACGACGCCGGCGAACTGACCGTGGCCGAAGGCGACACGCTGGAGCTCTACGTGGTGGGCCTGACCGACGACAGCGTGCGCCTGTCCAAGGCTCTGACCGGCGCCGGCGGGCTGAACATGCTTCAGGACGCCTATGACGGAGGGGTTCCGGTCGAGGGCAAGGTCAGGGAGCAGATCAAGGGCGGCTTCCACGTCGAGATCATGAAGCGCCGTGCCTTCTGCCCCGTGTCGCAGATCGACTCGCGCTACGTGGCCAACCCCGAGGACTACGTCGGACAGACCCTGCAGTTCCGCATCACCAAGCTGACCGAGGGCGGACGCAACATCGTCGTCTCCCGCCGCGCCCTGCTCGAAGCCGAGCAGCAGCAGGCCAGCGCCGAGTTCTTCGACGGCGTCAAGCCCGGCGACGTGGTCGAGGGCACCGTTACCCGCCTGGCCGCCTTCGGCGCATTCGTCGAGCTGGTGCCTGGCGTGGAAGGCCTGGTGCACATCTCCGAAATCTCCTGGGCGCGCATCCAGAGCCCCGAGGAGGCCCTGTCTGTGGGCGACCGCGTGCGGGTCAAGTACCTCGGCACCAGCGCCGGCAAGAAGCCCGGCGAGACGCGCCTGTCCCTGTCCATCAAGCAGGCCCAGGACGACCCGTGGAAGACCGTGGCCGAGCGCTTCAAGGACGGCGACAAGGTCACGGGCAAGGTCGTCAAGCTCATGGAGTTCGGCGCCTTCGTCGAGATCGCGCCCGGCATCGAGGGCCTGGTCCACGTCAGCGAGATGAGCTATGCCAAGCGCGTGCACAAGCCCGGCGACATGGTCCAGGTCGGCGACATGGTCGCGGCCGTGATCAAGCAGGTCGACGTCGAGAAGCAGCGCATTTCGCTCAGCATGCGCGACGCCGAGGGCGACCCCTGGCTGACCGTGGCCGACAAGTACCCCGTGGGCCAGACCTTCGAGGGCACCGTCGAGAAGCGCCAGCAGTTCGGGCTCTTCGTCAATCTGGAACCGGGCGTGACCGGGCTCCTGCCCCAGTCCGTCATGGCCAAGGCCGAGGGCGAGGCGAAGTTCGACAAGCTCGTTCCCGGCGACAAGGTCGTGGTCAGCATCGAGAGCGTGAACCTGCGCGACCGCAAGATCAGCCTGGGAACCGGCAAGAAGGAGGAGGTCTCCGACTGGAAGGGCTACAAGCCCCAGGCCGGCGGGGACATGGGCTCCCTGGGCGACGTCCTGGCCAAGGCCTTGAAGAAGAAGAGCTAGGTCCTCAAGGATTTCCACCCGTTCACTTCAACACCGATGGAGGCAACCATGGCCATGGAACGATGGGAATGTCCGTGCGGCTACGTGTACGACCCGGCGGAAGGCGACCCCGACAACAACATTCCGGCGGGGACCGCTTTCGAAGACCTGCCCGAAGGCTGGGTCTGCCCCAAGTGCGGTGCGGAAAAGGAATACTTCGAGAAGATGGGCTGAGGCCTGACGGTTATCGGATTCGGGGGGAGCGGGAAGCGATTCCGCTCCCTTTTTTTCGGTTGGGTGGATTTTCGAGGAGAACGCGATGGATGAGGTCTTGAAGTACGCGGCGAAGAGCTGCTGGGAGCGCTACGGTGCAGACGGCGACAGGGCGCGGATGGACGCGCTGGCCAACGAGTTTCTCGAATTCCTGACGCGGTGCAAGACCGAGAGGGAGACCATCGCCTGGGTTCTGGAGCAGGGCGCGGCCGCGGGCTTTTCCGCAGGGCTGTCGGACGGCCTGGCCATGATCCCCTTCCGTTCCAAGGCCGTGCTCCTGGCCCGCCGGGGCAGTGCTCCCCTGTCGCAGGGCCTGCGGCTCATCACCGCCCACGCCGACACGCCGCATCTGGACCTCAAGCAGCACCCGCTGCACGAGGAGTGTCAGGTGGCCCTGATGAAGACCCACTATTACGGGGGCATCAAGAAATACCAGTGGCTGGCCAGGCCCCTGGCCCTGCACGGCACCGTGGTGGCCATGGACGGCCGCGTCATCCCGGTCTGCATCGGCGAGGACGAGACCGACCCGGTGTTCACGGTCCTGGACCTGCTGCCCCACCTGGCGCGAAAGCAGCGCGAGGAAACCGTGGAGAAGGCTTTCATCGGCGAAAAGCTGAACCTGGCCTTCGGCCACGAACCGGCCACGGCCGGCGAGGAGGCCAAGGTCAGGCAGAAGGTCCTCGAACTCCTCCACGAGCGCTATGCCATTCGTGAGGAGGACCTCTTCAGCGCCGAACTGCAGGTCGTGCCCGCGGGCCGGGCGCGTTACGTCGGTCTGGACCGGTCGATGCTGGGCGGCTACGGCCAGGACGACCGGCTGTGCGTGTTTACGGCGGTCAAGGCCTTCCTGGACGCTCCGGTCGGGGAGCACACCCAGGTCCTGCTCCTCTTCGACAAGGAGGAGATCGGCTCCGACGGCGCGACCGGCGCCAAGTCGCGCTTCATGGAGCACGCCCTGGAGGACGTCCTCGACGCCTGGGAGCCCCAGACCCGTCTGCGTCACGTCCTGGGGCGGACCAAGGCCGTGTCTGCCGACGTGCATTGCCCCCTGGACCCGGACTACCAGGACGTGCACGACAAATTCAACGCCTCCCTTCTGGGCCATGGCCCGGTCTTCTCCAAGTTCACGGGCCACGGCGGCAAGTACGGGGCCAGTGAGGCCGACTGCGAGTACGTGGCCTGGTTCCGGGCCCTGCTCGCGGCCGAGGACATCCCCTGGCAGATGGCCGAGATGGGCAAGGTCGACGAGGGCGGCGGGGGCACCGTGGCCAAGGACCTGGCCGTCTACGGCATGGAGATCATCGATTTCGGCCCCGGCGTGCTGTCCATGCACAGCCCCTTCGAGATCAGCTCCAAGGCGGACCTGTACGCGACGGTTCTGGCCTACTCAGCATTCTACCGCAGCTAGGAGGACGGCATGCCTGTCATCATGGGAACGGCCGGGCACATCGACCACGGCAAGACGAGCCTCATCAAGGCCCTGACCGGCATCAACTGCGACCGGCTGGCCGAGGAGCAGAAGCGCGGCATCACCATCGAGCTGGGCTTCGCCTATCTGGACCTGACCCCGGACATCCGCCTGGGCGTCATCGACGTGCCGGGGCATGAGCGGTTCGTGAAGAACATGGTGGCCGGCGCGGCGGGCATCGACTTCGTGCTGCTGGTCATCGCCGCCGACGAGGGCATCATGCCCCAGACCCGCGAGCATCTGGAAATCTGTTCGCTGCTGGGCATCCGGGCCGGGCTCGTGGCCCTGACCAAGACGGACATGGTCGAGGATGAGTGGCTCGAACTGGTGCGCGAGGAAGTCGGGACGTACCTGCAGGGCACCTTCCTGGAGGGCGCGCCCATCATGCCCGTCTCGGCCCATACCGGCGCGGGCCTGCCCGAGCTGCGTGCCGCCATCCTGGAGCTGGCCACGACGTTCTCCCCGGACCGCCGCTCGGACCTCTTCCGCCTGCCCGTGGACCGCGTCTTCACCATGAAGGGCCACGGCACGGTCATCACGGGCACGTCCATTTCCGGCGTCCTGCGGTTGGGCGAGGAGATCGAGATCGTGCCCTCGGGCCATCGCTCCAAGGTGCGCGGCCTGCAGGTCCACGGCGTGACCACGGACACGGCCCGGGCCGGCGAGCGCACGGCCGTGAACCTCTACGGCCTGGAGGTGGCGGACCTGGAGCGCGGCGAGGTCCTGGCCCATCCCCAGACCCTCTTCCCGTCGGCGGTTTGGGACGTGGAGATGACCTGCCTGTCGTCGTCGCCCAACCCCCTCAAGCACCGCACCGAGGTCCATTTTCATCACGGTTCGCGCGAGGTTCTGGCGCGTCTCTTCTTCCTCGACCGCGACAAGCTGGAGCCCGGCGAGACGGCCGTGTGCCAGGTGCGTTTCCCCACGCCCCTGCCCGGCGTGTTCGGGGACCGCTGCATCGTGCGCTCCTTTTCCCCTTTGCAGACCGTGGCCGGCGGTCGCATCGTCAACCCCTTGGGCCGCAAGGTCAAACGCCACTCCCGCGAGCTTGAGACCTTGAACTCCCTGGGCGCCATGGGCGGCGAGGAACTCCTCCTGGCCCAGCTGCGCCTGGCCGGCCGCACGGGCCTGACCGTGGCGGAGCTGCGCATCATGACGGACATGGAGTCAAAGCTCCTGGACAAGACCCTGCAGCTCCTGGGCGGCCGGCAGCTCGCCTTTCAGTTCGACCGCGAGGACAAGCGCTATGTCGGCGCCGACGTCCTCGAAACCCTGGGCGTGGAGTGCCTGGCCTACCTCGGCGAGTACCACAAACGCGAACCCATGCGTCAGGGCCTGTCCCGGGCCGAACTCCTCTCGGGCTTCGGACGATCCATGCACCCCAAGCTGGTCCACTTCCTGGTGGAGCGGCTGGTCAAGTCCGGCCAGGTGGTCCTGGAGGGCGACACCCTGCGCCTGCCGGGCCACGTGGTCTCCCTGGCCTCGGACCAGTCGGGCCTGCGGGCGCTGATGGAGTCGGCTTACACCCAGGCAGGCCTCATGCCGTCGACCACCAAGGCGTTTCTGGAAGAGAACGGCCTGGCCGCCAAGGACGTGGCCCAGATGTACCGCCTGCTCATGGAGGAGGGCGTGCTCATCAAGGTCAGCGAGGAGTTCTACTACGCCAAGACGGCCATGGACGACATCGTCGCCCGCGTGCGGGGCTTCTTCGAATCCAACCAGGAGATGGGCCCGCAGGATTTCCGCGACCTGACGGAACTGACCCGCAAGTTCGCCATCCCGGTCCTGGAGTACCTGGACAAGGAGAAGATCACCATGCGCATCGGGGACAAGAGGCAGTTACGGAAGAGGTAGAACGTCGGTTTGTTTTGTTCCGTGCGTTCGCAAAATCCCCGCTTTGGCGGGGATTTTGCGTTTTGGGGAGGCTTGGTGCGAAGGCGCGATCCGTCGCAGGCCGGGCAAGGGCTGTCGGAACTTCCTCGCGGGCCTCGTAATGCTTCCCGGCCTTGAGCTTCGGGCAGAGGGCGGCGCGTTGACCGTTTGACGGCCGGGAAGCAAACGATGCCTGGCTCGGTCAAACAGCCGACAGCCCTTGCCCGGCCCGCGACGGACCGCTTGAGGCGGGGCGGAAGGGGGTGAGGAAAGAAAGAGCTGGGGGGTTGCAGCACCAGTGGGTTGTCACCGACTGAAGTTGTCCTTGTGGGACGGCTGGATTGTTTCTGTTGCCACCGGTGTTATTGAGCTGAATAAAGATTCGTTCAATTCTTGCCTTGTGTGCTGAAATTGTGCGATGAACATTATGTAATTCGGTTTTATTTGCACAATTCTGACCTCATAAGGAGAGCACAATGGCTGGGAAATTTGAAATGTACATGGACAGGGCCGGGGAATTTCGTTTTTGTCTCAAGTCCGGGAATGGGCAGATCATCCTCGGAAGTGAAGGGTATAAAGACAAGAGTGGATGTAAAAACGGGATTGAATCAGTAAAGAAGAATGCGGTTGCGGAAGAGCGGTTCAAGAAAATTGAAACAAAATCAGGGAAGTATGCGTTCAGTCTTCTTGCCGCAAACCATCAGGTCATTGGCACCAGCCAGCAGTACGAAACTGTGGCCTCAAGGGATAAGGGGATTCAATCCGTCATGGCTAACGCTCCTGAAGCCGCAGTCGTGGAGGTTGACGCATAGCCTGAAAAGAGATTGTGAAGAAAGGCTGGTGTTGTCCATGGTTTGACACGGGAATCGCTGCGGGTCGGGACTCGTGAGCCTGACGTTATTCCAGGTGGACGCGTTTCGTCACGGGCCGGACAAGGGCTGCCGGAACTCCTTCGCGGGCCTCGTAATGCTTCCCGGCCTTGAGCTTCGGGCAGAGGGGATCGTTGAGCGTTTGACGGCCGGGAAGCAAACGATGCCAGGCTCGGTCGGACAGCCGACAGCCCTTGCCTGGCCCGCGACGGACCGCTGGAGGCGGGGTGGAAGGGTGTGAGGAAAGAAAGAGGTGCATGGGGTGCAGGGGGCGCGCCCCCTGCACCCCAATCTTCGTCCCATCGTCCAGCGCAGGAAAGCAGTCCGTGCTTTTAGTCGTACTCTTCCCGGAGCCATCCCAGACAGAGGTTGTGGATGGTGTTGATGGTGGTCTGGATGGAACTCTGGTCGAAGAATCCCGAATGTTTCGCGTTCGTGGGACAACCGGTGGCGATAGTGGAGTGCCAAGCGTTTTGCCAGAACGGAAGGGTGTGCGTTGCGTTGCCCCAGGTGGTGCAATCCGGCTGGAGGCCTGTCGCTGAACTGAGCGGCACCGTGCCGTCGCCCAGGTTGCATGTGTCGGCCATGCCCGGTTCCGTGTCGCCGAAGTCTGACACCCGTAGCAGGATGAGCCGCCGTCCTTCCCTGATTCCTCTGTCCAGTTCCGCAAAGGGCGTGTCCCATGGCACCGTTTTTCCGTGGGATCCGTCGGCCTCGACCCAGCGGACCTCGCTGTATTCGCCCCGGCTGCGTTCCAGGATGCCCGGGATGTGCCGCAGGGCGAAATACCTGTCCCTCAGGTCCCTGTCCCCGCGCATGTCGTCTGGTCGGCGCGCCACGGTCAGGGTCACATCCCTGGTGAGCCAGCTCACTTCCGAACACGTGTCCTGGCCACCGCTGCTGAAGAGCTGCATGGTGCGCGGGTGGCAGTAGCCGCCGATTGTCGCGTGGAAATTTCGGACCGCCTCCAGCCTGTTCAGAAAGAGCGTGGCCTGCCTTTCGGACTCGGGATCCGCCTCCGTGGCCTCGCCGTGGAAGACGCGGCCCAGGGCCCTGTCCTCCAGTGGTTCCGGCTGGAACCAGCCGCCGTGGATCATGCCCCAGAAGTCGCGATGGCTGCTTCTGGCGTAGATTTCCCGGTAGGGATCGGCCTTGGGGTAGGACTGAAGCCCGTCCGGAGAGCCTGGGTCCTGGACGTGCAGCCATTCCCGCCTGCCGTCGTTGGTGCGGTAGTGCTGGCTGGGCAGGAGTTCCAGGGCGCTCTCGGCGTGGGGGAAGATGGCGGTGATGGACGGGCCGTCGGGCCCGAGAACCTTGGCGCCGAGCATGCCCTGGATGTTGAAGAAGCCGTCCACCTCCTGCCCGGCGATCATGCGCCGGTAAGCCACCGGGGCGCCGTGCACGGGTTGCGCGCCGTGGATGACGCCGAGGACCTTTGCTGCGACGTCCCCGGCTTCATCGCCTCCCAAGGCCCAGCGCGCCACCAGGCCGCCCATGGAGTGGGTCACGAGGATGACCTTCTCGGCCTTGAAGGTGTGGATGAATTCGCGGAGCTTCCCCCCGGACACGCGGTTCGACTCCAACCAGTTGTAGCCGAAGGCGTAGACGGGCAGGTCCAGCAACACCTTGAGAGGCGTGGCCCAGTTCTGGATGGAGGTCAGCAGGTCCCCGTAAAAGCTCCAGGCCACTGAGCCCCAGCCGCGTTCTTCGGCCTTGGGGTAGTCGGCGTGATCCTTGGTGACTTCGTGCATGACGGTCAAGGGTTGCGCGATAAGGAGTTTATAACGATCATCAGGTGTTGCTTTCATGTATAGCCCCGCCATGAACGAACTACTGTCAGGATTCCAGACGGGTGCATTCTTGGGATCCTTCAGCTTTGAACCCATGATGCCAGGCACGAAGATGACGGCGATGGTATCGCGCCGGACCTGGATGATGTTGTCCCGGCATGCCTCACATTCCGTGCAAATCGGTTCCTTGAGCATTTCCCGCGGGGTCTTTCTGTGCCGGAGGGGATCATCGTAGGGGATTTTAGGTTTGTCGTTATGCATCATCTTCCTCCTTTCATCTTGGCGTTCCATGCCTGGATTGATGTGAAATTATCAATGGCTGCATCCCAGATGCGCAGGGCCTCGTCCTGAGCAGCGGCGTTGCAGCTCATCTCCAGGTAGATCGCAGGTCTTTGTGGGTTTTTGGCTTCTACTTCAATGGCCCACTGGGCATAGAGAGTCGATCGATATTCACCGCATTCGTATGCGGAGAGGATATAGACTTCCTCCAGACCAGGCATTCCCTCAAAGGGGCGTTGGCGTGAACGCAGGAGTTTGAGATCGATGTTATTCCCATCGAGTATTTTTCGAATCGAAGTGATCGATTTGGCTGGTTCATCCGGAGTTGCGATCATGTACGCCCTGAGACGCAGCGATATTTGCGGTGTGGTTTCTTTGGCGGGTAAGATTGCTGAAGCTCTGACGTCCTCATCCCGCGTCTTCAATCCCTGCACCCACCCCCTCCCCGTCCAGAACAAGTCTGCCGGGTGATCTGACCTGTCCGTGTGGTAGTGCCTGAAAAAGTCAAGGGTCGTCCCTTTCAAGTCGCCCAGGCATTCCTTGCCGATCTCATAGACGGCCTCCTCCTTGATGCGCAGGATCCAGTCCGGCATGGCCACAAACGTGTCGATCCAGTGCGCGCCGTTCTGGGCCGAGTAGCAGAGCAGGACGGCCGGGTGGCCGAAGTGTTCGCTGACGTCCTCCTGGACGAACCCGCCGCGGACGACGGGCGTGTTCTTGTACACGTCGTAGTGCTTTCTGCCCTCGTCGCGGACCGGTTCCCACATGTCCCGGAACTGTTTTGCGCGGTCCCCGCGGCCCCAGTCCGTTTCCTCGATGGTCATGTGGTTGATGTTTATGATCCTGCCCTGGAATTCCAACCCCTGAGGCACGGGGAAAAGGAAGCGCCCCACGGGGTAGAGGGTCACGGGCAGGGGTGGCTGGCTGGTTTTGGTGTGCTGCATGGTTTGGCAACCTCCGGCGAGAAGAAGTGTCAGGATGGCAAGAAGGCACAGCGCGCAGCGCTGCGCAGGGGACATGGCCCTTCCGCTGACGGCGAGGCCGCTACGGGTGTCTGCTCGGCCCGGGTTCATGTCCGGCCGCCTAGTATGGGGATATAATCGAGGTCGCCCGTCTGGTGCACCGTCGTGGTCTGGGCGAAGGTGTAGTCGCGCCAGGTGTAGCCCTCGGTCGTGGACTGCGGGTCGTCCTCGGGGCCCAGCCAGACCACGGTCTGGAACAGCCCCAGTTCCTGCCGATCGCCCTCTGCCGCGACACTGAAGGCATGCATCACCCCTCCTGGCAGGGGCACGGGCGGCTCGCTGCCCTGTGTCTCCAGGGCAAAGCCGACGCGTTTCAACTTGGGGCAGACAGAACACATTCCTGGGTCAGACATGGGAACCTCTCTGGTTGCAGAAGCGGCGCATGACGGCCACGGACGCGTCCTCGTCGAGCGGTGTGCGGGCAAGGGGGGAAAGGACCGGCATGGCCTGTGCGTCGGGGAAACACTCGCCGTGACGCAGGCTGCAGCGGACAAAGAGCTCCAAGGCCTCCAACCCCCACAGCCCCAGGGGCAGGCCACGGTTCACGTGGCGGGCGACAAAGGTCGAGAGCGCCTCGTTTGGCGGCAGGGCGAGGCCATACTCCATTTTTTCATTGAACAGGGACTCGACGATGTTCCTGGCGACAATCCCGGGGCGCTTGTCGTGGAAAAGCCGGTCGTGGCGGTCCGTGAAGGCGTACCAAGGGCTGGGCAGGACCGTTCCCGGACGATGCGCTTCCGCCATGTACGCGTCCCCGTCCCTGTCGATGCAGACCCACCCGTCCCCTTCGTCCTGGGTCAGGATGCGAAGGATGGGCCCCAGCAGCATGGGGATGTCCTCGGGTATGCCTTGGCAGATGCGTGAAAGTATGCGTCCATCCCAAAAGCGAAAGATGACCCGTTTCCCACCCCTCTTGATGAAGACCAGGCTGCGCAGATGGGCGAGTATTTCGGAGAAGGGGGCGTCCGAAGTGAAATAGAACCCCCATCCTGATG
The DNA here is from genome assembly GCA_003542385.1 of Desulfomicrobium sp. Taxonomy (GTDB): domain Bacteria; phylum Desulfobacterota; class Desulfovibrionia; order Desulfovibrionales; family Desulfomicrobiaceae; genus Desulfomicrobium. The sequence continues at coordinate 576 of DPKT01000190.1, read as the reverse complement.
CCTTGGAATCGTTGATCCAACGCTCCATGGGGGAATCCAGGGAAAGGGCCGCAAGCCGGGGAGAAACCGCGCTTGATTCCGCCAGCATGGTTTTCAGGAACAGGATGGTTTTTTCCGCGTCGGGCTCATTGTCGTACAGCTGGGCCAGGGCCTCCTGGTGACACAGAGGGTCCAGAATCAGCCAGACCGCGCACCCTTTGTCGCGGGCTTCCTGCAGAAGCGCACCCGGGTTTTCGACACGTCGGAGCGTGTCACAGGCATTCATGACCTCCATCAATTTGACCTCCCGCGTTCCAGTGTCCTGCCCCCGTCTCTGAGGGCGTCAAACATTCTTGTAGCGGAGAAGGTAATGCGTGATGCCAGGGAGTGGTATTGGGCGTTATCAGTATAATGAGCTGTCTTTTCCGGGAGGCGCGATCCGTCGCGGGCCGGGCAAGGACTGCCGTAACTTCCTCGCGGGCCTCGTAATGCTTGCCGGCCTTGAGCTTTGGGCAGAGGGCGGCGCGTTGACCGTTTGACGGCCGGGGAGCAAACGGTGCCTGGCTCGGCCGGACAGCCGACAGCCCTTGCCCGGCC
>DPKT01000205.1 GCA_003542385.1 Desulfomicrobium sp. | reverse complement strand
CCGGCTCACGTCGAGGGTTCCGGCGGCCAGGTCCAGCACCGTGCGCGTGGCCCCGGGGCGGACGCAGCGGACCAGACGGCGGCGCCAGTAGATGTCCTGCCCGACGCTCAGGAAGTGGTTGAGAAAATCGTACCAGGCCGCGATGTTGTCGAAGAGGCCGGAAACCCGCTTCCCATGGTCATTCGGATTCAACGGAGGCGTCCTTGTCTGTGCTCGGTGCTGGGCCCGTCTTGGTCACGGTGCGGTACACGTCGTCATAAATGGGTTCGAAGTATTCGGAAAAATTGGAGGGGGAGATGCGTCCCACCTCGATGAACTTGACGACGATTTCCTTGGCGACCTGCAGGGCCTGCTTCTGGATCTGGTCCATGGCTTTCTCGCTGGTTGAACATGAGAACAAAAAAAAACCGCCCGGGGGGAATGGTGTCGACCTGCTTTGGGGAAACCGGGCGGTTCAAAAAAAGAAGGAAAAACCCTGGAGCCCTCCCTTCATTGTTTTCAAAATGCCTAGCACGCCGCATGCCGTGAGTCGAGAGCCGAAGGGTCGCCCCGTCCGGCCCGGCGTCAGCCTCCCAGCTCCTTGAGCAGGGCCTGGATCTCCTCGCGGATGATGCGCCCCACAGCGGCGGGAACCAGCTGCCGGACGTGCGCCTCAAGGTCCGCCTTGAGAGCCTCGGGAGCGGGCATCGCGTCCAGCCTGGCGGCCAGGGCCTCGACTTCCTCCCTCAACCGCTCCTCGCCTTCGCGCAGCTCGGCCAGGTCGGCGTCTTTCCGGGTCATGGCCGCCTGCACGTCGGCAAGGCCCTGTTCCAGGCCCTTCGCCATGATGCGCAGGGCGCCGAGCCCGCTTTCCAGTTCCTGCAGCGCCGGTGCGGTCGTCGAAGCCAGCTTGGCCAGGATTTCCGGCATGGCGTCGATCTGGTTCTGCATGGCGAGGATGTCCTGCTGCAGCTTTGCCGTATCTTCGGGCTGCACCATGAGGGCGGACTTCGCCTCCACCGTGGCGAGAATCTCTTCGCGCAGGGCCCGGGCCAGGGGCAGGGCCTCAGGGGTTTCGGGCAGGGCGCCCAGCACCTGTTCCGGGCTGATTTCCACGGTCGGCGTCGGCTGGGCCTCCAGGGTCGCGACGCGTGCGGAGAGCTCCTCGGCGGTCTGCCGCAGTCCCGCGAGTTCCGAGATCGGAGCCGCTGCGGCGAGCCTGGCTTCGACGGACTGCAGGATGTCTTCGCGCAGGTTCCGAGCCAGGGGCAGATCATCGGGGGAGTCGGGCAGCGCCGCCAGCACCTGTTCCGGACGAACGGCGGCCTGCGGTTCGGGTCTGTCCTCGACGGCCGCGATGCGTGTGGAAAGCTCCGAGGCGAGCTGCCGCAACTGCACGAGTTCCGAGGCCGGGGCGGCCGCGATCAGACGCTCCTCCACGGTCTGCAGGATGTCGTCACGCAGGGTGCGGGTCAGAGGAAGGTCGTCGGGGAAAGCGGGCAGTGCGCTGAGCACCTGTTCCGGTTTGATATCCGGCGCGGGCCTGGCCTCAAGGGCGTCCAGGCGAGCGCTCAGGATTTCGAGTTCGGCCTGGGAAATGGACGGCTCCGGCTGGTCGGGCGCGACCATAAGCGGTTGTTCGGGCTCGGGCTCGAGTTCGGGGGTCTTCACGAAAAGTGGGGCGGCTGCCTCGATGTCGAGTTCAAGGCCTTCCGGAGAGGGAAAGAAGGGCGCCTCATCGGCCTTGGGAGCCAGGCTTTCCGCAGGCGGGACCAGCACGGTCTCGGGGATGTCGGCCAGCAGTTCGTCCGTCAGTTCCAGGAGGTCCGGGGCCGAGTCGTCGGCGTCGAGTCCGGGGACCTCGAGGTCGAGATCGATGATCTCTTCAGTCGCGGGGATGTCGGCCGCGGCGGCCTGTCCCTGCGACTTCTCGTCCAGGAGCATGTCCAGGGAATCCTGCGTATCGTTGGCGTCGTCGAGTTGGACCGCGCCGAAAAGATCATCCAGGTCGGAGAGGTCCGCCTGCGGGGCCGCGGGTTGCGCGGTCGGGCGCGGAGAAGCCTGGCGGTTCCCGGCAAGGAGCGTGTCGAAGCCCGTGCCCGTCTCGTCCGTGTGGACACCCTTCAGCGTGGAGTCCGTGTCGCGCAGGAGGTTGTCGAGCTCTTCGTCAAGGCTTCTGGCGTCCACCGCCCTGTCCATGGCGAAGTCGAGGTCCGGGGCCTCGGGCGTTCCTTCCTCCACGATGTCCGTGAGCTCCAGGATGTCGTCCGTCGGGTCGTGCGGTGTGTTCATGGCGTGATCCTTTCTTGGCGTTGAGGCATCGACATTTCCTAGCAGGAAGCGTCGGCAAGGGCAATGCACGGTGCGGGCTACCCGATTTCCCGCCGAAAAAAAAGCCCCTGCCGCAGGGTCTGCGGCAGGGGCGAACCAAAGGCCGGCCTTTGCTTGTGCTGATCGAAATTTCGGGTCTTACCCTACTTGGTGTGACACTTGCCACAGGCGGTGGGGCCGGTGGGCTTCTGTTCCTTCTTCAGGGCCTTGTGGCACTCGATGCACTGAGCGTGGAAGGCGTTCTCAACCAGCTTGATGTCCTTGGCGTTTTCCTTGCCGCGGGCTTCCAGGGAATCGTGGCAGCCGGCGTCGGTGCATTTCTTGATCTTGCCGCCGTCGGCTTCCATGGTGTGGTGACATTCCTTGCACTCCACGGTGGCGTGCTTGGTGTGCGGGAAGGGAACGGCTTTCTGCAGAGCGCCGGGCTTGCCGTCCTTTTCCTTGACCTTCATGCCTTCGGGGGCCTTGATGACGTAGTCATCGCCAGGAGCGTCGGCGGCGAACAGGACCGGGGCGGCGATCAGGGACAGGAAAGCCGCACAGATCAGGCTCAACAACAGTGATTTTTTCATCCTCTTTCTACCTCCAGAAAGAAACGTTACAAAAAGCACAAGCTGGGACGTTTATATCGACGGTCTTGGTCTTCAGTCAAGGATGCCGAGAAATTGGGCCTCATTTTAGAATCGGACCCTTTTCGCTGCGTCCAGTGTGCGCTCCAGGTCTTCGTCGCTGTGGGCGAAGGACGTGAAGGCGCATTCGTAACCTGACGGTGCAAGATAGATGCCCTGCGCGCGCATCTGCTGGTAGTAGGAGACGAAAAGCCCGCTGTCGGCGGTCTGGGCCGAGGGGAAGTCCGTCACGGGCCTGTCGGTGAAGAACAGGGTGAAGATGGAGGCGATGTGGTTGCGCGTGACCGGGACGCCCTTGCTGTGCAAAATGTTCTCGAGTTCCCGGGAGAAGGCCTCGGTCCGCGCGGCCAGGGCCGCATAGTCGCTGGCAGCCAGGGCCTTCAGGGTGGCCAGGCCCGCGGCCATGGCCAGGGGGTTCCCCGAGAGGGTGCCGGCCTGGTAGACATTGCCGCTGGGAGCGATGTGGCTCATGATCGAGCGTTTGCCGCCGTAGGCGCCCACGGGCAGGCCGCCACCGATGATCTTGCCCAGGCATGTCAGGTCGGGGTCGATGCCGAAGGCCTGCTGGGCTCCGCCGAAGGCCACTCGGAAGCCCGTGATGACCTCGTCGAAGATCAGCAGCGCGCCGTAGGCCCGGGTCAGTTCGCGCAGCCCCTCCAGGAATCCGGGCTTGGGCAGGACCAGCCCCATGTTGCCGGCCACGGGCTCGAC
>DPKT01000226.1 GCA_003542385.1 Desulfomicrobium sp. | reverse complement strand
CACGTCGCCCTCGTCGGCCACCTCGTCCGCGCCGTGCTCCAGCCCCACCTCCATGACCTGGTCCTCGGAATACGCATCCTTGGCGAAGGTCAGGATGCCCTTTTTGACGAACATCCAGCCCACGCACCCGGCCTCGCCCATGGAGCCGCCGTTCTTGCTCATGATGTGGCGGACCTCGGCCACGGTGCGATTGCGGTTGTCGGTCGCGGCCTCGACCAGGATGGCCACCCCACCCGGCCCGTAGCCCTCGTAGGTGACCTCGTCGAAATTTTCCCCGGCAAGCTCGCCCGTGCCTTTTTTTATGGCCGTGTCGATCTTGTCCTTGGGCAGGTTGACCACCTTGGCCGCGGCGATGGCCGATTTCAGGCGGGCGTTGGTGTTCGGGTCCCCGCCCCCGGCCCTGGCGGCCAGCATGAGTTCCTTGGTCACCTTGGTGAAGGTCTTGCCCTTTTTGACGTCCTGCACCGACTTGCGGGCCTGGATGTTCTTCCACTTGCTATGTCCGGCCATCATCTCCTCCGTATCGAAAAATCGGGCCAAGGCCGTTCGACGGCGCATGTCCCGCGCTTTTCCGTTTTTTTGATCCTTCCCGACGCGCCGGTCTTGTGACCGTTTCCGGGATTTCTTTCAACCGGAAACATGTCCCCTCAGGCCTTGGCCCGATCAGCCCCGGGTCCGCAAAATCATGCCATGGCGAGGCGGCGAACGCCAGGGTCCGCCTTATCCCGGACGAAACCCGAGCCCCACGTAAAAAATCTCCTTGCTCTCGGGCCGGGAGCTTTTCGGCTTTATGGCCTTGACCGTGGTGAAACTTCTCCGCATGTCGTCCGAAAAGGCCTTGACATCAGGCCCTTGGAAAATCTTGACCACCAGACGCCCCCCAGGCTTGAGAAAGGCCCGGGCCATCGCAAGCGCCCGCTCGCACAACTCCAGGGAATTGGCCTGGTCGGCGAATTTTACGCCCGTGGTCTTGGGGGCCATGTCGCTGACGACCACGTCGAAGGGGGCGTGATCCTCGAGGGCCGCCGTAAGTTCCGGGCCCGGGGCGAAGGCGTCGTCCTCGACGAAGGTCACCACCGGTGGGAACGAGATGCCAGGGGGATTGACATCCACAGCCAACACCCGGCCATTCGTGCCGACCTTTTCGGCGCAAAAAAGGGTCCAGGAGCCGGGGGACGCGCCCAGATCCAACACGGTCTGGCCGGGTCCGAGAAGGCTGCATTGTTTCTGGATTTCCTGTAGCTTGTAGACCGAGCGGGCCGGGTAGCTCTCCTGTTTGGCTTTCTTGAAATAGTGGTCCTGATATTTTTTCATAGTGGTTTCAGCCCTGATACCCGAAACGACCGTCCAAGGAAAGACGCGTATGCACGACGGCGAAACGCGGCCCAAGCGCCTCTCGGTGCACAACGAGCTCGGCCAAACGCACTCGTTGGCCGACTGCCGGGAGAGCTTCGCCCGCATGGGTGAACAGCGCGGCCCGGCGCTTTTTTTGGGCCTTGGCCCCAGCCCCTGGCGCATTCCCACCTTTGTGCCCCAGGCCTGGGACAAAAGCTTCTACGTGGAGTGTCCGGCCTGCGAGGCCCAGATGCCAGCGCACTGGCGCGAGGGCATCCCGGCGCACTTCCAGCCCATCCCGGCGCGGGTGGTCCTTGAGGGCGGCTGGCCGGGTCCGGTTTTTTTCTACCTGCCGGGGCTGAAGCACTTTCCCTCGTTCTGGGGGCCGCTATGGGCAAAAATCAGGGTGGACGACATCCGCGCAAAGGCGCGCGACCACAGGTCCGCGCACCCCTCCCCGGCCGCCCGAACGGTGATCCTGCCAGGCACGGAGCGGGGCCTCTTGGTGCCCGAAATATCCCAGGCCTTTGTCGAGGCCGGCTTCTCCGTGATGGTCATGGACCCGGCGCGGACACTGGAAGACATTCCCGGACTTTTGGCTCAGGGCCGGCCGGATCTTTTTTTCAGCGTCAATTTCCAGGGGCTGGACGAATACGGCCGGGTCTTCCACCTGCTGCGCGCCGCCGGGGTAGCGGTTGCCGCCTGGTGCGTGGACAACCCCTTCCACCTGCTCACGGGCCAGAAAAACCTGCTCTGGAAACGCCTGCCCCTTTTCGTCACCGACGACTGGTTCATCGGGCCCCTGCGCTCCTTGGGCGCCGACGCCCGCCATCTGCCCCTGGCCGTGAGCCCGAAATTCTTCGCGCCCGGAGCCGCGTGTCCGTCAGGCCGCGACCTGACCTTCGTCGGCCGCTCGTCCTTCCCGGACCGCGACCGCTTCTTCGCCGCCTGCAGGATTCCGGAAAGCCTGATCCGGGAGGCGGAGGATCTGCCGGGTCGCCAGGCGCATTTCGGCTGGTGGCGAGACAAACTGCCGGACATCCCCCTCTGGCCCGGCAACGACGTCCGGGCCCTGGGTCTGGGGGCGGAAACGGCGTCCGCCGCGTGGCGCAGGAACTGCCTGACGGCCCTGGCCGCCGCGACGGACCTGACCGTCATCGGGGACGACGCCTGGCGCAGCCTTGTGCCCGGGGTTCGCCTCCTCCCCCCGGTGGACTACTACGCCGGTCTGGCCGACGCCTGCCGCCGGGCTTCCTTCACCCTGAACCTGACGAGCCTGCTCCTGCCCCACGGCCTGACACAACGCCATTTCGACGTCTGGGCCTGCGGCGGCTTCCTGCTCACGGACGACACGCCGGGCCTCTCGATCTTCCCGCCGGACCTGACCCGGCCCGTGACCTTCGAAACCCCTGAACAGGCCGCGGATCTGCCGGCAGCCCTGGCCGCCGCTCCAAAACGCAAGGATGAGCTGCGCCGGGCCTGGCAGGAACACATCCTGGCGGAGCACAACTACGTCCGCAGGCTGGAGGTCCTCCTGGACGCGATCCGGGTCTAGCCCCTGAAACGCGAAAGGGCTCCCGGAAATCCCGCGGAGCCCTCCGTGCATCGTGTCCCGAAGCAGCCGCTCAGCACTCGTCCATGGCGCAGACCCGATTGCGGCCCTGGTTCTTGGCCCGGTACATGGCCCGGTCGGCCTCGTCGAGGAGCCGTTCTCCATGGCTGGCGGTCCATTCCGGCCGCAGGGTGGCCACGCCGACGGACACGGTGATCTTGATGCCCTTCTGCAGCACCTGCCCGTTGTGGTCGCGGATGATGAAATTGTATTCCTCGATAATGTTGCGCAGGGATTCCGCGTCCTCTTTCGCCTCGTCCAGGCCCACGCCCGGCAGGGCGACGATGAACTCCTCGCCGCCGAAACGCGCCGGGAAGAAGCTGCGGTTGGGCATGGTGCTGTACTTGTGGGCGAAGCCCATGAGCTTGCCGGCCACCGTGACCAGGGCCTGGTCGCCGATGCGGTGCCCGTAGGAGTCGTTGAAGGCCTTGAAATGATCGATGTCCAGGAACATGAGGCTCATGGGCTTGCCCGTGACCACGTGCTCCGTCAGCGTGGCCCGGAAGTAGCGGTCGAAGGCCCGGCGGTTGTTGAGCTTGGTCAGCTGGTCGGTGTAGCTCATCTCGACGAGGTCGCGGGTGTCCGCCTCCAGTTGCCAGATGACCTTCTCGAAGGCCGCCCTGATCTCGACGACGATGTCCTCCAGGGCGTTCTGGTCGCGCACCGTATTGATGGTCGTCTCGCGCAGGTCCTTGACTTCCTTGGCCCGCTGGATGTTCTGGGAGCGGATGTGCTCGATGAGGCCCACTGTCTCGCGGAAGGCTTCTTCGAGCTTCTTGTTCCAGGGCTTGTAGAGGATCTGCTCCTGCCGTCGCACGAACTCCTTGAAGCGCGTTTCCGAATAGTCCCGCTCCCGGATGACCTGCATGACCAGGTCCTGCATCTGCTGCTTCTGCTCCGCGGAAAGGTAGTCGTATTCCGTGATGGAGCGCATGTAGAGGATGAGGGCCCCCCACTTGGAGTTGGCCGGGACGCCCGCCTTGACGAGGGACAGGACGACGTCGCGTGAACAGAAGAAATCGGCGTAGTGCTCGGTCATGACCTTATTCCGTGAGGTTGAGGTCCGGACTAGTCCTTCCCGCAGAAGGCCCGGCCCATTTCGAAAGCCTGCCCGACATACTCACCCACGGCGTGATAGGCCCTGGAAACGGGGGTGAAGATGAGGGGCTGCACCTTGGCCGCATCCGGATATCCCTTCGCATCCAGGACATCCTCGTCAGCCTTGACATCTACGATCTCTCCAATGAACTGCACATGCATGCCCAGCGGCACGGTCCGCAGCAGTGCGCACTCCAGCACCAGGGGGAACTCCCCGACGTACGGGGCGTCGACGAGCTTCGAGCGCACCGGGGTCAGACCCGCGGCGGCGAACTTGTCGGTGTCGCGGCCCGAGGCGATGCCGAAAAAGTCGGCCTGAGCGGCGAAACGCACCGAGGGGACGCTCACGGTGAAGGCCTTGCGGGCGGTGATGGCTGAAAAGCTGTGCCGCTCCTCGCGCAGGGAAACGGCCACGCACGGCGGCTTGGAACAGCAGATCCCGCCCCAGGCCGCGGCCATGGCGTTGGGCTTGCCGCTTTCGTCATAGGAGCCGATGATCCACAAGGGCGTCGGCTGGGCCAGGGTCTTGGCCCCGAGGGATACTTTCATGGTCGTCTCCGGGATGGCGTCACGTTCATTTCCTAAGGTCCCACTTGCCAGGGTTTTTCATATGGTTATAGGTAGCATCCCGCAAGTCTAAACCTGCATTTCCCCACAACAGTAACAGGGCGTCATGGATACCAAAGTCATACATATAGAAGGTGCGCGCGAGCACAACCTCAAGAACCTGACCCTGGACATACCCCGCGACAAGCTGGTGGTGGTCTGCGGCCCTTCGGGGTCGGGCAAGTCCACCCTGGCCTTCGACATCGTCTACGCCGAAGGCCAGCGCCGCTACGTCGAGTCCCTGTCGGCCTACGCGCGCCAGTTCCTGCCCCAGATGGACAAGCCGGCCATCGACCTCATCGAGGGCCTGACCCCGGCCATCTCCCTGGAGCAGCAGACCATCTCCAAGAACCCGCGCTCCACCGTGGGCACGGTCACGGAGGTCTACGACTTTCTGCGCGTCTTCTACGCGCGTCTGGGCACGCCCTGCTGCCCCGAGTGCGGCGTGCCCATCCAGGCCCAGACCGGCGACCAGATCATGGACCGCATCATGGGTCTGCCCGAGGGCACCAAGTTCATGCTCCTGGCGCCCATGGTCGACCACAAGAAGGGCACCCACGCCGACCTCTTCAAGAAGCTCAAAAGCCAGGGCTTCGTGCGCGTGCGCGTGAACGGAGAGGTGCTGCCTCTGGACCCCATGCCGGAGCTGGCCAAGAACCTGAAGCACAGCGTCGACCTGGTGGTGGACCGCCTGGTGCTCAAGGCCGACATGCGCAAACGCCTGGCCGACTCCGTGGAACTGGGCCTCACGTCGGGCGAGGGACGCATCGTCGTGTCCGTCATCGGCGGCGAGGACATCTTCTTCTCCACCGACGCGGTCTGCCCTCGCTGCAGCCTGAGCCTGCCCAAACCGAGCCCTCAGCTCTTCTCCTTCAACAGCCCCCAGGGAGCCTGCCCGCACTGTTCGGGGCTGGGCGCGGTGGAATACTACGAGCCGGTACTGCTGGCGCCCAACGGCGGCCTGTCCCTGCGCCAGGGCGCCATCCTGCCCTGGAAGGGCCGCGCCTTCGACCGCTTCGCGGCCGACCTGAAGGCCCTGGGCCTGCGGCAGGGCTTCACCCTGGACACGCCCCTGCGGGAGTTCGCGCCCGAGGCCCGGCACGCCCTGTTCCACGGCGACGGCGACTGGCCGGGCGTCATCCATTTCCTCGAACAGGGACAGGGACTCGGCCACATCTGGCGCGACGAACTGGCCCGCTACCGCCAGACCATGGATTGCCCCGAATGCAGGGGCGCCCGCCTGCGGCCCGAAGCCCTATCCGTGCGCGTGGAGGGGCTCAACATCTTCGACTTCTGCGCCCTGCCCATCGCCCGCGCTCTGAAGTGGCTGCAGGGCCTGGACTTCGCCGGCGTGAACGCCGAGATCAGCACGCCGCTCCTGAAAGAGCTGCGCCACCGCATGGAATTCCTGGCCAACGTGGGCCTCGACTACATTTGCCTGGCCCGCAACATGACCACCCTGTCCGGCGGCGAGGCCCAGCGCATCCGCCTGGCCGGACAGCTGGGCTCGGGGCTGGTCGGCGTGACCTACGTCCTGGACGAGCCGAGCATCGGCCTGCACCCGCGCGACAACGTGCGCCTCATCAGCACCCTGCGCCAACTCCAGAGCCGCGGCAACACGGTACTGGTGGTCGAGCACGACGAACCGACCATCCGCTCGGCCGACCACGTGCTGGAGCTCGGCCCCGGATCGGGCTTCCTGGGCGGGGACCTGGTCTTCGCCGGGACGCCCGAGAAGCTGGTGAACGAGTCCCAGAGCCTGACGGGCAAGTACCTGCGCGGCGACCTGCGCATCGCCCGACCGCCGGCGCGCAGAAAATCGGGCCGGGCCGTCACCCTGCGCGGGGTGACGACCAACAACCTGCGCGGCATCGACGTCCGTTTTCCCCTGGACTCCCTGGTCTGCATCACCGGGGTCTCGGGCTCGGGCAAGAGCTCCCTGGTGGTGGACTCCCTGTACAAGCATCTGGCCCTGGCCCAGGGCCTCAAGGTCGAGGCGCCGGGCACCATCGCCGGCATCGACGGCGCCGAGGCCCTGGAGAAGATCATCTCCATCGACCAGAGCCCCATCGGCCGCACGCCCCGCTCCAACCCCGCCACCTACACCAAGGTCTTCGATCCCATTCGCCAGGCATATGCCCAGACCAAAGAGGCGAGGGTTCGGGGCTACAAGAGCGGTCGCTTCTCATTCAATGTACAGGGCGGCCGGTGCGAGAGCTGCCACGGTGATGGCCTGATCAAGATCGAGA
>DPKT01000326.1 GCA_003542385.1 Desulfomicrobium sp. | reverse complement strand
GGCGGCCGCCGACAGATCCCCGACATCGAGGTCGGACTCCGCCTGCTGCCACTCGCGGCGGGCCGGACCGTAACGCCCAAGGGCGTACAGCTCGGCTGCACGCTGCAAGGCGGGCAACTCCCCGACCCGGCGCACGGCTTCGTCCGAAACGGTCAGCGGGTCGTGCTGCACCACCAGAGGTCTGCCCAAGTGCCCCAGGGCCAGCATGGCGAAGTAATCCTGCCCCCCGGCCAGTGTTTCGAAAACTTCCCGCGCTTCCCTGTCCCGTCCGCTCTCCTGCAATGCCCGGGCCTTCCAGTAGCGCCAGCGCGGCTCCTCGTGCTGAACGGCAGTGAGGCTTTCAAGCATCCGCAACGCCGCCGGCCAGTCCTGATCGCGCAGGGCCGCGCGCACGGCCCACTCGCGCACGGAGTCGCTGCGCAGATCTTCCGGGATGGACTCCACCCGCACCAGCGCGCCGGGTTCGAAACGCATGCACATGTACAGGACCGCATGGTTTTCGATGGCCGCAAAACGCGCACGATCCAGCCCGCTTCGACGGCGCAGATCGTCCCAATCCGCGGCGGCGCGGGTCGCGTCGGCCCGCGTCATCTTGTGCATGGCGTGGGCGAGGATGGCATCCATGCGGTCGTGGGTCACCGTGGACCAGTCACGCTCCAGAATCAGAGAGGGTTGCCGGTCGACCCGCAGCCAATAGTCGAGCCACTGCGCGTCACCTGGACCAAGATAACGCCGCAGGTGTTGGGCAAGACCGGCCTGGCCCTTCTGCATGGCCAGTTCGATGCGCTGCCAGGTCAAATCCCTGGTCAGGCCGCCGCTCTTGATCCAGGCCTCGAACAGAGGATCGCAGGATTTTGGGCGCGATGAACCCGAAAGCCACAGCGATCGGACCTGATCCATGGCCTCGGACCGTCTGCCCGAATTCAGCAGGGCCTGCCCGTAAAGGCATTGCAGGTTTTCATCGCTCTGCGGGCGATAGTCCTCCACAAAGCGCTTCCACTGGCCATTTTCGCCAAGCTGGACGAGCCACGGCCTGCGCAGCGCCTCGGCAGGCGGGGTGCCGTCGTAGTCGCGCAGAAAGGAGCGCACTTCCCCGGCAATGCCGGGGTTCATGCGCTTTTCCAGATCCTGCTGCGTCAGATAGGGCAGCAGCGGATAGTCGCCCAGTTCGGCCCTGCGGGCCTGGTACTCCTGACGTTGCCCCTTGCCGAGCGCCTCCTCGGCCAGGATGAAAATCCGGCGCTTGTATTCCAGGCCAGAAGCGTGGATCGGCGCGGAAATCATGATGCCAAGGGCAGCCATGCAGACGAAAACAAGAATGCGAGAGATGAAAATCATGCGTCCTTCCCGGTTTATTATTCCATTCTGTCAAGCCTGCCCCATGTCTGCAAGCCCGACCAAGCGGAAAGAACCATGTTTCAACTCATGAACATCTCGGACAAAAGTGACACGACATCAATGAGATACATTCGCAATGAAGTTCCGAATCCTGCTCCAGCTGAGCCGGACTGATGTCCGCCACCATGCACCCGTCTTCCGTCATGATGATGCGGTCGCTGATGCGAGTCGCAAAACGCATTTACAAGTGCCGTGAACACGGCGCGGGGAGGTGTCAAAGCCATGTCCACGCCGGGGATTGAGGGCGAGCCGCGCGGGTTCGACGAGTTGCGCGTTTAGGACAGGAAGGGTCAGGAGGAGATCTACGTACACGCCGAAAAAGACGTGAACGTCTAGGTCAAGAACGACTGGAAAGTGCACATACTCCACGCCCAGCAATATCTGTCTTTGAATAATCGGGCAGCATTGATACCTGTGCACAAAATCTGCACAATTTTGCACGGACAATCCACAACTAAATCTGTATCCGTGCCCATTCTTCTTTGCGCTTTCATGATCATTTCCAAAATTGAATCACCTTGCCATCCATCAGAATACGCATAGATGCACTTCAATTTATTCAATGCAACATCATCATGCATTGATATCTCTCCAATAGCCTTGATGATTCTCAAATACGGCGCTCGAAAATACGATCCAAGAGGCGACTCAACTTTCAGCAAATTTCGTATACCTTGCTCATCCACAGGAATCGAATCAATAAACTCACGATCAAGATTCCCGTCATTCATATACAAGCTATACATAATGGCGACACGTTCAACACCTTCCGCATTCGGCAAGCGCTTCAAAATGACATCCTTGATTTGAGTATCTTCCAGGCCTGCTGAAAGAATGATTGCAGTCAATTTTGTCCTTTCATCATGAGAGCAGATCATTTCTTCAAATGCCCTGCCCATTTGAACATCTTCATTCTTTACAAAAAAGAATGTAATAACAGATACTACTATCAGAATCGGAATAATAAATCGCATATTTTTCATATATGACCTCATCAAGATTCAGTATCACAATCCATGACGCACATATATTAGTAAATGCACTCCAATATCAAACATTCATAAACATACATGATGTATCCACGCAGAATATCGCATAGGTCAGACCCCTTATGAACTGCAGCGCACAGATGGCAGCGACTCCCTCTCCCGAGGGACGGCATACAGCAGGGTCTTGGCGAGATTGTGGAAGTACAAGGCGAGGCAGGCTGGAAAAAGGCAGCAAATTTTCACCGGCGAGCACGGACCCTTCACAAAAGCCGCAAACGCCCATGCGCACGATGGTCTATGACTTTTCCAAGATGAGGCCTCCAGAGAATCCAATTGATCCCGAGGAGGTGGCTACGATCAACCGCATACTGCGGAAGTATCCTTGCAACATCGAAGACGACCGCACACGGCTTCACCCGGACCTCAAGGTGACGCCAGAGGAGCGCCTGATCCTGCGAAAGTATCTGATGGCCAAGGGCTACCACTCCAACAAGGATGCGGTTGCGGAGTTGGATTCTATGGCTGACGCCATGAGCACCCAGACTCTTGGAGGATGCATCCGGACGCAAATCTTTTTTGGGATCGAACCCGGTCTGGCGACGCTGCGTCTTGGCCTACTGGAAGAGGTTTCCGACTTGGGGCTTGCGTGAAAGTAAAGAGCGGGCTATAAGGCAGTTTGTTTCGAAGTTGGTGATTCCAGGGAAGCATTCCAGAACGGCGGAATGCTTCCTGTTTTTTTTGTACCGTACAAACCCGAAAGGCGTTTTCTTTAGGAGCAGTCATGTCCCAGTGCATCAAATTCAACAGCGCAGCCGATGCCCTCAAGCTGCGTCGTCCTGTGGACACCTGACCACGCCCTGAAAATATTGTTGTATTACCTGAGGGGGCGTGTCGACGGCATGCCCCCTCTTTTTTTCGCCCCCTGCATCCCGCACGGCCGGGCCCGAACCTTTTGCAGCACATGCGCCCAGGAGGTGACCATGAGCACGAAACCCGAAATCATCATTACGCCCCAGGACGCCGAACGCCTGGAGATTCTTCTGGACTCCCTGTCTTCCGTGGCCTTCCCGGCCAAGGCAGGATTGGCGGAGGAACTCGACCGCGCCGTCAGGGTGGACCCGAGGCAGGTCCCCCCGACGGTTGTGACCATGAATTCCACCGTCAGGTTCGAAATGCAGCCGTCTGGCACGGAGCGTTGCCTGAAGCTTGTCTACCCCGGCACGCGCAACCACGACGAGGAGACGGTCTCCATCCTCGCCCCGGTGGGCAGCGCACTGCTCGGCTTGTCAGAGGGCGACGAGATGCCCTGGCCTCGGCCTGGTGGGGGGACGATGCGTCTCGTGATCAAGGAAGTCCTGGACCAGCCGGAACGCTCCGGGAACTACGATCTCTGAAATCACGGATCGCCGAAGCCTGGGACGAGCCGCATTTTCAGGCCCCCCCTCTTTTCTTTGCCAAACCTCAACACCGCCACGAGCGGAGGATGACATGGTGGATCTCTCGTCAAAGACACCGGCCGCGCTGCTGCCGACGGATATTCTGTTCCAAACGCCCTACTGGGCGCAGGTCAAGTCCCGCCTCGGCCTGAGGCCCCGCGCCTTCGACATCGCCACGGGCGGGCCGGGAGGCGACGTGCTCGTGCTGCTCAAAACCCTCGGAGACAAAACAGTGGCGATTGTGCCTCAGGGCCCCGAACATGCGCCGGATCAAGAGGAATACGGGACCTTCATCGAAAACTTCTCCCTGGCTCTGGCCAGACACCTGGAACCGGACGTGGCCTTCATCCGCTACGACCTCCCATGGGCCTCGCCCTTTGCCAGCGAGCTGCGGGAAGGCAGGCGAACGGCCTTCCCGGAGGCCAGGGTGCGCGAGATGCGGATGAACATGGGCACGCAGCACTGGAACATCCGCAAGTCCTTCGAGGATCTGACCGTGGCTAGTTCTTTGGTGGTGGATATAGGGAAGAGCGAGAACGCCATCCTCGAAGGCATGAAGCCCAAAACCCGCTACAATATCAGTCTTGCGCAGCGCAAAGGTGTCACGGTGCAGGTCGTTGGCAGTGAAAAGCTGCCGGAGTTTTACACCTTGTATTGCCAGACAGCCCAGCGCAACAGCTTCAAGCAGTGCAACTACGAGCACTTCGCAGCCCTGTTCCAGTGCCTGGCTGCATCATCGGGCCATTCAGAGTTGGTTCTCCTCCTCGCCCGGCACGGACGGGACACTCTGGCCGGTGCCATTGTTGGCATCTCCGGCAAGGCCGCGAACTTTCTCTACGGCGCGTCGGCGAACACGAAGCGCAACCTCATGGCTCCGAGCCTCATGCACTGGGCGGCCATGCGCCACGCACGCGATCGAGGCTGCACGGGTTACGAAATGGGCGCTGTCTCGCCCAGCGTGAACCCGTCCCACCGGCTCTACGGCCTGTATCGCTTCAAAACCGGCTTTGGCGGCCGTATCGAATACCGCTGCGGGTCCTGGGACTACCCCTTAAATCAGGACGCCTACAGAGAATTCAGCAACGGCGAGAGCTTGCACAAAAGCAGGTACGACGCCTGACACTACGACTACGCGGGATGACACCATTTATAAATTTAATTTAGTAATTTTAATTAAGAATAAAACAAAATTGTATATATTATAATTTTCTATTCTTAATTACAGACTTGTAAGAGGTATATCATGGAATTCGATTGGTGGAGTTGGATTATAATTCCAACACTTATTTTCGCAGCCCGTCTTCTGGACGTGTCCCTTGCGACAATGCGCCACATTCTGATCTTTAGAGGACACCGTCGCATCGTGCCAGCCATTGCATTTGTGGAAGTATTGGTTTGGCTGTTGGCGATAACGCAAGTCATGAACAACCTGAGCAACTTCGCCTCCTATCTGGCGTGGGCAGGTGGATTCTCTGCTGGAACATGGCTTGGCATGGTCATCGAGGAAAAAATTGCTCTGGGACATTTAATTGTCCGCATCATTACTGAGAAACGAAAGCCCTCAATTTTAAAAGAATTACGCGACGCGGGTTTTGGCTCGACCTCTCTAGACGCTCATGGCTCGATGGGACCCGTCAACATCATATTTATCGTCATCTCACGCAAAGAATTGCAGCGCTTACTCGATTTGATCACTCGACAGTTGCCAGGATGTTTCTACACAATCGAAGACGTTCGTTTCGTGGATCCAACACTCATATCACGGGAGAGGCTAGCCGAAATACCTTCACCAGAAGCAAAAGCCCCAAACCACCAGATGTAAATATGCTTTATGAAGGCTTAAGATTTATCTTGGCAGTCTTTGTTACCGTGATACATGCTTATTCCGTTGATAATTGTGCATCCTGAAACTCACTAACCTAGGGCCACAGCCTCTGCTAAAACCAACTGCGCGAGATACCCATGTGCGGACGATTCTACCTTCCAGACGAAGCAGCGGTTGCCCATATCCTGAAGATCGACCGCTGGAATTGGCATTGGCCGGAACCGCGTTACAATGTGGCTCCTACTACCCGTGTGCCCATGGTCTTCTGGGCCGACGATGCTCTGCTGGAACTGAACGGCGCGCGTTGGGGGCTCATTCCCCATTGGTGGAAGAAGGATGCGCCGCCGTCCCTGACCTTCAATGCCAGATCCGAAGAGGCAGCGGAGAAGCCGACCTGGCGTCACAGCCTGCGCAGGTTGCGCTGCCTGATGCCGGCACGCGGATGGTACGAGTGGAATGAAAAGGAATTGGTCAGGAGCGACTCGGGCCGGCAGGTGAAGCAGCCCTACTTCATCTGCGCACCGCATGCGGAAGCCATCGCCTTCGCCGGGCTTTGGGCCGTCTGAACAGGACAGGACGGCACTCAGGTGCTTTCCTGCGCCTTGCTCTCCAAGGCGGCAGCGCCGGGCATCGTGCATATCCATGACCGCATGCCCGTGGTCCTCAAGCCCGAACACTTCGACGCCTTGCTGGACCCGAACTCACCCGGGCCGGCCGTCCAGGAGATCATCGCCGACTACCATGTGGCCAGGATCTGCGAGGAGCTGGGCTGCCAGACCAAGGAGATTTCCTACGAACTGCACCATGTCCTGACCCTCCACGACTGGCCGGGCAACGTGCGCGAGCTCATCAACGCCCTGCACGCGGCCGTGCACAACGGCTACGCCGAGGCACGCCTCTACCCCCAGCACCTGCCCATGGACATCCGCGCCCGCGTGCTGTCCAAACGCAACGGGCGTGCGTCAGGGGAAGGATATCTCATCGACGACAAACCATGCACATGCGGCCTGACGCACGAAAGCTGCCTTCTGGGCTGCCACGACACGACGCCGGTCGACCGCAGGACCACGCTGGACACTCCGGGCCAGCAGCCCAGTCCCGCATCCATCGCGCAGCCCTTGGCCACGGCGCTGCCGCCCCTCGCCGCTGCGCACCTCCCGTCCCTCCACGGCGAACGCCCTGCGAAAGCCGGCAACGGAGCCGCAGAACTCGAAGGCCCGTGGATCCCCCTGACCCTGGCCACGCGCAAGCAGTCCGAAAGCGGCCTGCTTCCCTTGGGCGAGGTCCGGGAAATGGCCATGATGGAGATCGAAGCGCTGTACCTCCGGCAACTGGTGACCGTTTGCCGCGGCAACTTCCAGCGCGCACAGGCCATGTCTGGCCTGTCCCGGGCGCGGCTCTACGATCTGCTGAAGAAGCACTCCATGTCGATATCGGGCCAAAACGCGGGTTGTGATTGAGAAGTGGAGGCGTCACTGGCCCCCGGAGCATGACGGTTGGCGATAAGCGGCAACACAATGCCGAACAACGGACTCCCTAAAGATCCTGCGTTTTTTAAAACAAGGATGACAGCACCTGCAATTCTTTCCAGGGTCAGCCCACAATCCTTGGACACGCTTGTCGCCAAGCAGGATCAAACCAATGAGGCCCGGCATACACATAAGTGAGCGGATCAGGTGCACCCACAAATTTCAGGGCCAACGGCGGTGCGGGGAAAGAAAAGGGCTTATCGGTGCGTATCCGATAAGCCATTGATTTCTTTGGCGTGCAATGCAGGAATCGAACCTGCGACCTTTAGCTCCGGAGGCTTAAAAATCACTTTTTCTATCAATTTCTATCAAATCCCATTGCATACGATATCTGTTAATTTTCGGGTACTTATGAATTAACCGCTCTCTATTGACTTCTGGTCCCCGAGCTGTATTTTGGCCTTGCGTGCGGGGAAGGTGCGGGGAAGAATCACCTGGGGTACCGACACTTGAGGGGGAAATCATGGCCGAAGGAAAACGCGAGAAATCGAAAAAATACCCAGGCGTGTATTGGCGCAAGAACCCCGAGAACGGCGAAAAGACCTATTACATTCGCTATCGGCTCGGGGGGCGTGGCTCCAAGGAAATCGAGGAACCCGTGGGAAAGTCCTCAGCCGCCATGACCGAAGCCAAGGCAAACCAGGCTAGGGCAGCACGCATGGCGGGGCAGTCCTTGCCCAACACGGAGCGCAGGACGCTGGAGAAGGCCGCCCAGGAGGAACTGGCCGGCCGCTGGACCGTCCAGAAGATCTGGGAAGAATACGACGAGGCGCACAAGGACCGATCCTGCGCAAAAGCGGACCGCTCGTATTTTGCCTATATCCTGCCCGAGTTGGGCCAGAAGATCCCCGACGAAATCGTGACCCTGGACCTCGAACGCCTGCGCAGGAACCTGGCCAAGTCGACAAGCGCCAGGACCGGCAAGCCTCTCTCAGCCCAGACCCAGAAGCACGTCCTCGCCCTGCTCAAGAGGATGCTCAGATGGGCGGCTGACATGGGACATATCGCCCCGCCAGTTCATTTGAAATTCAAGATGCCGACCGTGGACAACGAAAAGACCGAGTTCATGACCGAGGATCAGCTTGCCGCGTACCTTAAAGCGCTGGATGAAGAATCCGACCAAGACAGGGCGGCATTTTTCCGCATCGCACTTCTGACAGGGATACGGCGGACCGCCCTTCTCAACGTCATGTGGTCGGACGTGGACCTGGAGAATGGGTTCCTGACCCTGCGTGGGGCCACGGCGAAGAACGAAAAGACGCAGACCATACCCCTGTCCCCTGGCGCGGTGGAGGTGCTGAAAGGCATCGTGCGAACACGTTCGCCGTACATCTGGCCAGGGCAGAATGGCGGCGCCAGAGAAGACATGCGGCGCATGGGACGACGACTCAGGGACAAGGCGGGGCTCCCGGCGGACTTCCGGCCGGTGCATGGCCTACGGCATCATTTTGCCAGCCACCTGGCCAGTTCGGGTGCGAGCCTTTACGAAGTGGGCACGCTCCTGACCCATGGCGACCTCAGCGTGACCAAACGATATGCGCACCTCTCCGACCAGGCGCTGCGGCGAGCCGCTTCTCTTGCGGATGACATGGTGAAGGTGAAGAAAAAGGAGACGGTTACAATGATCAATGGCTGAGAGTGATCATCTGACCGGCGCTATGCATGCATCATTCATTAAACAAGTCAACTATTTTCACATTCAACCCATTGGCGATTATTGCAAGAGTTTCAAGTTTACACAATTTGATCTGACTTGTCCTGGCTCTCTCAATAATCTTTGTAGACAATTTTGTTTCATTTGAAAGCGCCACTATGGATATTTTTTTCTCCTCCATAATTCGCTTAACGTTACTTGTAATCCCTGTTGTTTCCGAACGGATATCGTAAATCGACATAATCCCACCGCCATCCCGAATGTTTTGAGTGAGATTATCGGAAACCTATTGACAAGACCAACGTAATATATTACTAACAACAAAGGCTTGAACATCCCGACCGCACCGACACTGGCGGCTAACCATCAAAAAATCTTTTTCCGGGACAGTTATGAAAACAATCATCGCCGGAGACATC
Source organism: Desulfomicrobium sp. (assembly GCA_003542385.1). Classification (GTDB taxonomy): domain Bacteria; phylum Desulfobacterota; class Desulfovibrionia; order Desulfovibrionales; family Desulfomicrobiaceae; genus Desulfomicrobium. The sequence continues at coordinate 6,235 of DPKT01000326.1, read as the reverse complement.
CACGCCGACTTTGGGGCGCTGAACCAGTTCATCAACAAGAAGCGGCCGGATATCCTTTTGCAGTGTGGCGACTTCGGATGGTGGCCGCACAGACACGGGACGGACAAGATCACCCGCAACCGGCGTTTTGATCAGTACGCGGTCAAGCCGGGCGGGGCGAAGATCTACTGGTGTGACGGCAACCACGAGAACCATGACGACTTGCAAGAGCGCGTCAGGGCGGCCCAGGGCGGGCCGGTCGAGATCCCGGTCCGGGATTGCTTCTACATGCCCCGGGGATCAATTCTGGTCCTGCCCGACGGCAGGAACGTACTCTTCTTCGGCGGGGCCATGAGCACCGACAAGGGCGGCCGCGTCGAGGGCGACTCCTGGTGGGCGGCAGAGGTGCCCACACAAGAGGATTTGGATTACGCCCGGGCGCAGGTCGCGGCCCACGGCGGGCGCGTGGACATTGTGATCTCGCACACGGGCCCCCTGACGTTCCTGCGGCAGCTCCCGGCGAAAGAAATAGACCCAGCCAGGCTTGAGGACCCCACGGTGGCCCTTTTGGATTCGATCCTGAAAGAGTTCCAGCCCCGGAGGTGGTACTTTGGACACTTCCACCTAGACGCCAAGGGTGTGGACCAGGGCTGTGAATGGCAGGCCCTGAGTGGCGAGGGCCTAGGGGGCAAGTGGTGGGTGGAGCTGGTGTAGAAGTACATTGGCGTCAAAATCTGACGCTAACGTACTTCTTTTTGAAGGTGAAAGGCGGGCTAAGGGCATGAGAAAGGAAATCGTCATCGAGGGCGTGAGGCAGCGAATCAAGCAATTCGCGGTCGGAGAGGTCTTTGGGTACGACGCCTTTGGGGAACTGGCACAAGCCAAGCGCAAGGCGCTTACCCGGGCGCTGTCGCAGCTCGTGAAGGCTGGCGAGATCAAGAAAGCCAGCAGGGGGCGATTCTATAAGCCTGCCAAGAACCGCTTTGGAGATGTCCCCATCACAGATGCGGAGCGACTTAAGGACGTTCTGAAAAATGGGTATGTCAGTGGGACCGCGGCCTTTAATCGGCTTGGAATTACAACGCAAATCCCTGCGGTAATCGAGATCGCTTCACCGGACAAATCGTACTCGACAAATGTCGGACGCCTTAGAATCCAATACACCCGCTCATATATTCGCGAAATCCCAAAAGACGTTGAGTTGTTGATGATTCTTGACGCGATAAAAGAAATACGAAAGGTCCCAGACGCGTCGCCAGACGACGTTGTGAGACGTCTTTTGTGGATCATTAAGCGGTTGGAAAAAGACAGAGTTGAAAAGATGGTTGAGTACGCCATGCACTACCCTCCTCGAGTGCGGGCAATTCTCGGCGCAATTCTTGAACATGCACGATACAAAAGGCTTCGGTCTGTACTCAAAGCGACATTGAATCCTGATACTGAATACCTAGTCGGGCTCGAAGACTCACTGCCAAATCTGAAGAAATGGAAATTACTTGGGCCTGGCCGGACTTACAGAGCGTGGAAACGGCGGTGGGAAAAGAGGAAGATGAAATGCAGCACCGACACTTGAACCACGAGGAATGGACACTGGCGGCCGTCGACTCCTGTATTACCCGTGGCAAACAGGAGGACTGGATCGAGCTGCGCCAGGTCGCCCTCGATGACCCAATAGTCATGGAGGATCTGCGCAGGGTCGCGGGCTACGTGCTGAACCTCGCGAACCCCTTTGACGGCTTGTGCTACCGGGAATGGTGGAGGTGGGTGCAGGATCCCGGGCGTGAGGCCTGGGGACCAGATCTGAAAAACTGCGGGGGCGTATGATTCTGTTTGCGGGCGACTGTCACGGGGATTTCGTCCCCGTCATCGAGGAGGCCGGCGAGGCTTCAGCCGTGGTGCTCCTGGGCGACCAAGAGCCGCAGGTATCCTTGGTCGATGAACTGGGGCCTGGCTTGGCCAGAAAGTCGTGGTGGATCTACGGGAACCACGACAGTGACTATTTGGACTTCTTCGAAAACCACAAACCCATGGCCGACCGGAACCTGCATTGCCGTATGATCGAGATCGAGGGCTTGCGAATCGCGGGCCTGGGCGGGGTGTTCCGCGCAAAGAAGTTCGAAATTGACCAGACCACGCGCCTGACCGAGGTGGATCTGGACTGCCCACAGGACTACCGGGAAGCATGGATCAAACTGCGGCGAGGCGGGCGGGCGTACCCGGCAGACTTCACCTCGATCTTTCCTGACGATCTGAAATCCTTGCTGGCGCTGGCGGGACACGTGGACGTGCTGGTCACTCATGAGGCCCCGGAGAGCCATCCGCTCGGCTTCCAGCTTATCGGCGACATCGCCCGCGCCATGGGCGTCAGGATGCTGATCCATGGGCACCACCACGAGCGCTACAGCGCCACCCTGGACGGCGGAATTCGGGTTGAAGGGATCGGGATGGCGAGGACAGCCGAAGGATTTTTCCGGCTATGCCACGACCTGGGAGACCGGTCATGATCCTTTTCGTCGGAGACGTTCACGGGGATTTCGAACCCATGCTGGAAGCCGCGGCATCAACCACGGCAGTCATCCTTATGGGAGACCAGGAGCCGCTCGACGATCTGGCGTCCATCCTCGGCCCGGAGATCGCTGAAAAGACGTGGTGGATATTCGGCAACCATGACAGTGACGACCCCGAATACCTGACGCATCACGCATCCATGGCCGACAGAAACCTGCACTGCCGTGTGGAAGAGATCGATGGCCTGCGCATCGCCGGGCTCGGCGGCACCTTCAGGTCCAATATCCTTGGCGTTGACCGGCAGACGACATTGAGTGACCTGCACCACGTCCGCCCCCAGGACACTCGCCAAAGCCTGGCACTGATCCGCAAGGACAAGAAGCTCGCCCCGCAGGACCATACGAGCATCTTCCCGGAAGACCTGAACTGCATGGCCCGTCTCGCCGGCAAGACCCGCGTCGACGTCCTCGTGACCCACGAGGCCCCGGAATCACACAAACTCGGTTACCGGATCCTGGGTGACGTGGCCCGCGCCCTCAAGACCAGGTTCCACGTGCACGCTCATCACCACGAACGTTATGATGCCATGCTCGATGGCGGTGTCAGGGTTGCCGGGGTGGGCATGTCGGGCATGATGATCGAAAGGCTGCAGCCAAAGGATGGGCTCTTCTGGCTTGCCGCCTATCCCGGCGGCAACATGGCAGCGATGGGATACGACCCGAGAAGGAAGATGTACCGAGGCGAGTTCGTCGGCCTGGAAGGGTGCACAAGATTTACGGCACCCGACCTGAACGCCTTGCAGGAAGAAGGCGCCCTGATTCTTGAAACGTTCTTGAAAAGACCCAAGCGTCGATAAGAGGAGAACACCCATGGGCATCGATTATCACGAACTGGCGCACGCAGGCCGTCTGGCCCAGGACTTCGACCAATGGGACCTGAAAAACCCGGACGGCTGGAGCGTGGCTCACGAGGCAGCCAGAACCGGCCACCTGCCTCCCGGCTTCACCCGCTGGGAGATCCGCGACACGGACGGCTGGACCGTGGCCCACGAAGCGGCCATGCGCGGCGCCCTCCCCCATGATTTCAACAGATGGGATCTGGCGGATTTCGACGGCTACACAGTGGCCCACACCGCCGCCGAACACGGTCACCTCCCGCCCGCCTTCTCACATATGGACTGGGCCGATTCGGACGGGCTGACCGTGGGCGAGGTTTACGCAAAAAGAATGAATATGTTACCGGCGAGCACGGACCCTTCACAAAAGCCCCAAACGCCCATGCGCACGATGGTCTATGACTTTTCCAAGGTGAGGCCCCCAATAAATCCGATTGATCCCGAGGAGGTGGCTACGATCAACCGCATACTGCGGAAGTATCCTTGCGACATCGAAGACGACCGCACACGGCTTCACCCGGACCTCAAGGTGACTCCAGAGGATCGCCTGATCCTGCGAAAGTATCTGATGGCCAAGGGCTACCACTCCAACAAGGATGCGGTTGCGGAGTTGGATTCTATGGCTGACGCCATGGATGATTGATAGAACGCGCGAAACGAGAATGGTCAATAACGTGGCCCCGCTGGTGCAGCCGAGTGGATTTCTGTTTGCTCAACTCGAAAAATCAAGTTGAGCGGAAATGCCTCGGCTGCCTCTCAAGAACAACTAACCACCTCTCCTAATAATCAATCTCCTTATAATTCACCCGGTGCTCTACAATCCGTAAAATGAGCACGGCCCCTCCGCTCCACTTTTGGAGTTTATCCGCCGATTCCACAAAGCATCCTGAAAGACACTGGTGCCGAACTATTTCGGCAGGTCCATCCTCCTTTTTTCATTGAGCAAAATAACGCCCAATTTTTTATACGACACTTTACAATAACATCTAAAATGTCGCATAAAAGCCTCATGAGCTCACACGAAAACAAACTCACCATCGACGAAGTCAGCGGGCTGACCGCGGTGTCGCCGCGCACCATCCGGTTCTACATCCAGAAGGGGCTGGTGGACCGCCCGGTGGGGCAGCGCAAGGCCGCCCATTACACGCGGGAGCATGTCCGGCAGTTGCTGGAGATCGAGAAGTGGAAGGCGGCCGGGGTGTCCCTGGATGCCATCCGGGGGATCCTGACCGGGGAACAGGCGGGGCCCGGAATGCCCGACCCGGCACGGCGGCCCGGCGAGATCCGGCTCTGCTCCAGGGTCTGGCTGGCGCCAGGCCTGGAGCTGCACCTCGACCACTCGGAACTGAAGCTCGACGCCGAACAGCTGCGGCGTCTGGCCGGGAGGATCACCGACCTGGTTTCGTCCATGACCAACAAGGAGTGACACGCATGTATTCCGATACCACCACCCCGACCATGAAGACCGCGCAGTCCCGCAGCGTCCTGCTGCAGAAGGCCGACGTGCGCGTGGACATCCGCGACTACCTTTCCCGCACGCGCATGGCCTACCATTTTCTGAACGCCGAGACCGTCAACATCGAGGCCGTCTACACCTTCCCCCTGCCCATCGACGGTGTGCTGACGGACCTGCACGTACAGATCGGCGAACGCGAACTGCACGGCGTGGCCGTGGAGAAGAGCCAGGCCCAGGAGGACTACGAGCAGGCCATCAGCGAAGGCGACTCCCCCATCATGCTGGAGCGCCTCGATTCGGGCCTCTACAGCCTGAACGTCGGCAACATCCTGCCCGGCGAGCAAGCTCTGGTGACCGTGGAGTTCCTGGAGGTTCTAAGTCCCAAGGGCGACGAGGTCCGCTACGAACTACCGACCACCCTCGCCCCCCTCTACGGCGATCCGGCCAAGCGCGGCCTGGCCCCGCACCAGTACCCGGTCCACAGCATCTTCGCCGACAACCGCTTCAGCCTGGAAGTCGACATCCGCGGCTGCCTGGCCGGCGCGGACATCCAGACCCCAGCCCACTCCACCAGCCTGGAGAAGGACGACGAACACATTCGCCTGACACTCTCCGCCCCGACCTCATCCATGGACCGGGACTTCATCATGACCCTGCGCTCCGAAGCCCTGCCCCAGGCCTTTGCCGTCAGCGCGCCGGACAAGGGGGGCCACGTGGTCCTGGCCGGATTCACGCCGCGCTTCGCCGCCGCATCCCCGGCCAGAAGCGTCAAGATCGTGGTGGACTGCTCCGGTTCCATGGGCGGTGAATCCATCCTGCAGGCCCGCCAGGCCCTGCTGCGTGCCCTGGACAGGCTGCGCCCTGAGGACCATTTCAACATCGTCCGCTTCGGGTCCTCCAGCACCATACTCTTCCGGAAGCAGGAGCCTGCCGACGAGACGCACCTGCAGGCGGCCATGGCCATGGCGCGGACCATGGATGCGGACATGGGCGGCACGGAAATGGCCGACGCCTTGGACAAATCCCTGTCCTCGGCCTCCCCGGCCGGCATGCCCGAGGACATCCTGCTCGTCACCGACGGCCAGGTCTGGGACATGGCCTCCGTGGCGGCCAGGCTTGCCCGCAGAAAGCACCGCGTGTTCTGCATCGGCGTGGGCTCGGCCGTGGAGCGCGGCGTCCTCTCCACCCTGTCGTCGAAAACCGGCGGCGAGGCCATGTTCGTCAACGTGCACGAGGACATGGGCAAAAAGGTCTTCGAGCACTTCAAGCGCATGACCCTGACCCCGGCCGGCAGTCCGGCGTTCGACTTCGCCGGCGCCAAGCCGCTGGCCGTGGCCCCGAAGAAACTCCCGCCCGTCTTCGACGGCGACATGGTCCTGACCTGCGCCTGGTTCGAC
>DPKT01000124.1 GCA_003542385.1 Desulfomicrobium sp. | reverse complement strand
ATGGCCGTGGGCAGATGGCGGATGGACTGGCCGGGGCAGAGAATCTCCTCGCTGAAGAGGAGGTTCCCGGGCGTGCCCAGAACGACCTGCAGGCGTTCCTCGGCGCAGTTCAGCGCCAGGAAGAGGCTACCTGAAATGGCGGAGGATGTCATTGAAGGTCGCCACGATCATGAGCATGAGCAGGAGCGTCATGCCGATCCTAAGCGCCGCCTGCTGCACCTTGGGGCTCAGGGGGCGGCCGGTGATGGTTTCCAGGAAGAAGAAGAGGATGTGTCCTCCGTCCAGGACCGGGATGGGCAGCAGGTTCAGGATGCCCAGGTTGATGCTGATCAGCGCGGTCAGGGCCAGCAGGTTGACCAGGCCGTTCTGGGCTTCCTTGTGGATCATCTCGGAGATGAGGATGACCCCGCCCATGTCGGTCCAGGGGATGACCCGCTCCACCAACTTGACGATGCCCATGATCATGAGCCCGCTGACTTCCCAGATCTGCCGTCCGCCCTGCACCGCCGCGCCCAGGAAGCTCAGTTCCCGGCTGGAGAGCTCGCCGCTCGGGGCGATGCCCATCATGGGCACGACCTTGACCTCGCCGAAGAGGTTGCGCTTCTCCTGCAGCCGCGGGGTCACGTCCAGGGACACGAGCTCGCGGCCGCGGGCCACCGTGACCTGCATGGCGGCGCCGGTGTTGGCTTCGATGCGGCTGACCAGATCGTCCCAAATGGCAATGGGCTGGCCGTCGATCTCGACGATGCGGTCGCCCGGGACGAGACCGGCTTCTTCCGCGGCGCTGGCGTTGGTCACCTGGCCGATGACCGGCAGCATTTCCTGCACGCCCTGGCTGTAGGCCAGGCCCCAGAAGATGAGCCAGGCCAGGAGAAAATTGAAGGCCGGGCCGGCCAGCACGACGAGCATGCGTTGCCAGGGCGGCCGGCGGGAGAAGGACTCCTCCTGCGTGAACCCTTCGGGGAGCTCCGCGTCAGGCGATTCGCCGACCAGCTGCACGTATCCTCCCAAAGGGAACGCGCAGACGCGGTAGTCCGTCTTGCCGCGGGTGAAGCCGAAGAGCCGCGTCCCGAACCCCAGCGAGAAGACGCTCACGCCCATGCCCAGACGTCTGGCCACGACGAAGTGGCCGAGTTCGTGGAAGAAAATCAGTCCGCCCAGAACAAGCACAACCGCCAGGATGCTGGTCACCATTCCCCTCTTCCCAGGGCCTCTGCGGCCCGTGTTCGTGTTTGCGCGTCGAGGGAGAGAATGTCGTCCAGATCCTGCACGCCGGTCAAGGCTTGCATGGAGAGCATTTCCTCGATGAGCCGGGCGATGCCCGGAAAAGAGATGCGCCCGTCCAGGAAGGCCTGCACGGCCACTTCGTTGGCCGCGTTGAGGACAACGGGACTTCCGGCGGTCAGGGCCTCGCGGGCCAGGCGCAGGCAGGGAAAACGCTCGGGGTCGGGCGCTTCGAAGGTCAGGGTGCCGACCTTGGCCAGGTCCAGCCGCTCCAGGCCGATGTTGAGCCGCTCAGGGTAGCCCAGGCAGTAGCCGATGGGGATCTCCATGTCCGGCACACCCAGGTGGGCCAGCTGGGAGCCGTCCGCATACTCGACCAGGGAGTGGACGATGGACTGGGGATGGACCACCACGTCCACCTCGTCGAGGTCCGCCCCGTAGAGATGCACGGCCTCGATGATTTCAAGGCCCTTGTTCATCATGGTCGCAGAGTCGATGGAGATTTTGGCGCCCATGGACCAGTTGGGGTGCTTGAGGGCCTGGGCCGGGGTGACGGTCCGAATCTTCTCGGTCGGCCACGTGCGGAAAGGCCCGCCCGAGGCGGTCAGGATGAGGCGCACGGCCTGCCGTCCGTCGTGTCCGGCAAAGGCCTGGAACAGGGCGTTGTGCTCCGAGTCCACGGGCAGGATGACCGCGCCGGATTCGGCGCATGTCCTGCGAAAGAGCTCTCCGGCCAGGACGAGGGCCTCCTTGTTGGCCAGGCAGAGAACCTTGCCGGCCCTGGCCGCGGCCAGGGCCGGGACCAGACCGGCCGCGCCGACCTGGGCGGCCAGGACGAGGTCCGCTTCGGGCAGCGTGGCCAGTGCGGCATACCCTTCGCGGCCCACGAGGATTTCCGGCACATAGCCGCCCGGAAGCAGTCCGCGCAGCTCCCGGGCCCCCTCTTTGGTCAGGACCCCCAGATATCGGGGGCGGACCATGTCGGCCTGCCGCGCGAGCAGTTCGACATTCCGGGCTCCGGCCAGGGCAACGACGCGCAGGGTGTCCTGGTTCTTGGCCACGACCTTCAGGGCGCTGGTGCCGATGGACCCCGTGCTGCCCAGGATGGCCAGGGAGCGGGGGCCGGACCGGCCGAAAACCGGCGAGACGAGGGGGGAGATGTACTTCATGGGGTCACGCTAGGCGAAAAAGGGAAAAAGCGCAGTCAGGCCGCAGTAGAGCGGCAGGGTGAAAAGCAGGCTGTCGATGCGGTCCAGGATGCCGCCATGGCCGGGCAGGACCCAGCCCGAGTCCTTGATGCCCTGTCTGCGCTTCAAGGCGGACTCGAAGAAATCCCCGGTCTGGGCGGCGATGTTGAGCCCGGCCCCGAGCAGGGCGAAGGCCTGCCACCCGGCAGTGCCGAACGCGAGCCCGAAGGCGGTGCTGACCGCGACGCTCGCGCCAAGGCCGCCGATGCTTCCGGCCCACGTCTTTTTCGGGCTCACGGAAGGCCAGATCTTGGCACCGCCGAGATAGCTGCCCGCATAGTAGGCCCCGGTGTCGGCTGCGAAGGTCGTCAGCAGCACGAGGCCGATCTCCGGCGCGGACACGGTGCGGAAGAGCCGCAGGATGAAGGGCAGGTACAGCAGTCCGGTCAGCAGGATCTGACTGTCCTGCAAGGCGTCGGGGAAGCGTTCGCGGTCATGCTGGGCCAGGAACGCCAGGGCCATGCCGAGCATTGCCAGGCACGCCAGGGCGGTGCCGGACCAGGTCAGCGGAGCCCAGACGAGGCCAAGGGCCATGAGCGTCCCGCCGGCTTTCCAGGCGATTTTTTCCCGCAGTGGCCAGAACATGGCGTAGAATTCCAGAAGGCCCAGGCAGGCCACGGCCGCGATGGCCAGGCTCAGGACCGGGTCGCCGCTGATAATTGCCCAGCCCAGGAGCGGCAGCAGGATGACCGAGGTCAGCACGCGTTGCAGATGGGCGCTGGTCATGCGGTCTGCTCTCCTGTCGTCCCGAAGCGGCGTTGTCGCGCAGCGTAGTCCGCCAGGGCGGCCTGGAGCTCGGCGGCATGGAAGTCGGGCCAGGCCACGTCGGTGAAGTACAGCTCGCTGTATGCGCTCTGGAAGAGCAGGTAGTTGCTGAGGCGAAGCTCGCCGCTGGTGCGGATGATGAGGTCCGGGTCGGGCATGCCGCTGGTGTAGAGTTCCGCGGCGAACATGTCCTCGGTCAGTTCCTCGGGGCGGACGTCGCGGCGCAGCAAGGCCTGGCAGGCGCGCAGGATTTCAAGCCGGCCCGAATAGTTGAGGGCCAGATTCAGGTTCATGGCCGTGCAGCCGGCGGTCTTGTCCACGGCGTGGCGCAGAACCTGTCTGGTGGCCATGGGCAGCTCGTCCATTTCGCCCAGAACGTTCAGGCGGATGGACTGTTCAAGCAGGGACGGCAATTCCGCGCTCAGGAACTCCCGCAGCAGGTTGAAGAGGAAACCGACCTCCTGCTTGGGGCGCGACCAGTTCTCCTTGGAGAAGGTGTAGAGGGTCAGGTAGGGGATGCCGAGCTTGCGGCATTCCCGCACGATCTCCCTGGCGGTCTCGGTGCCGGCCTTGTGCCCGGCGCTGCGCTCCAGGCCGCGGGCCTTGGCCCAGCGGCCGTTGCCGTCCATGATGATGGCGAGATGGGTGAGCGGTGGCATGAACTGGCTCTAGATCTCCATGATTTCCTTTTCTTTCTCGGCCAGGGCCGCGTCGGCCTTCTTGACGAAGCTGTCCGTGGCCTTCTGCACCTCGTCCTGGGCCTTGTGCAGGTCGTCCTCGCTGATCTCCTTGGCGGTCTGCATCTTCTTCAGGGCCTCGTTGACGTCGCGGCGCACGTTGCGGATGGCCACCTTGGCCTCCTCGGTGTACTTCTTGGCCATCTTGACCAGGTCCTTGCGGCGTTCCTCGGTCAGGGGCGGGATGTTGATGCGGATGGCGCGGCCGTCGTTGATGGGGGTCAGCCCGAGGTCCGACTTCATGATGGCCTTCTCGATGTTGCTGAAGGCGTTTCGGTCCCACGGCGAGATGGAGATGGTCCGGCTGTCGGGGATGGACACCGAGGCGACCTGGTTGAGCGGGGTCGGGGTGCCGTAGTACTCCACCCTGATGTTGTCCACCAGGGCCGTGGAGGCGCGGCCGGTGCGCAGCCGCGAAAAATCCTTCTCCAGACTGTCGATGCTCTTCTGCATCCTGCTCGTGCAATCCTTGATATGCTTTTCCATCTCATTCTCCTTGAACGATGGTTCCGACTTCCTCACCCCTGACCACGCGCTGGATGTTGCCGGGCACGAAGAGATTGAAGACGCCGATGGGGAGTTTGTTGTCCATGCACAGGGATATGGCCGCGGAGTCCATGACTTTCAGGCGGCGCTGCAGCACGTCGATGTAGGTCAGGCGGTTGAACATGACCGCGTCGGGGTGCTTCTCGGGGTCCTTGTCGTACACGCCGTTGACCCGCGTGGCCTTGAGGATGGCCTCGCACTTGAGTTCCATGGCCCGGATGACCGCGGCGGTGTCCGTGGTGAAATAGGGGATGCCCGTGCCCGCGGCGCAGATGACCACGCGGCCCTTTTCCAGGTGGCGGATGGCCCGGCGGCGGATGTAGGGCTCGGCCACTTCCTTCATGTCGATGGCCGTCATGACGCGGGTCGTGACGCCGAGCTTCTCCAGGGCGTCCTGCACGGCCAGGGCGTTCATGACCGTGGCCAGCATGCCCATGTAGTCGGCCGAGGCGCGGTCCATGCCCTTGGAGGAAACGGAAACTCCCCTGAAGATGTTGCCGCCGCCGATGACCAGGCTGAGCTGCACGCCCAGGGAGGCAGCCTCGACCAGTTCGCTGCAGATGGACTGGATGGTAGCGGGCTCGATGCCGAACCCCTGTTCTCCGGCCAAGGCTTCTCCGCTCAGTTTGAGCATGACTCTGCCGTATCGGAGCTTGTCCATATGTTCCTTACCTCGTGCTGAAAGGTGAACGAAAAGAAGGCCGGGCATCCCGGCCTCCTTCTCGACAAAAGTCTATAGCCATTTCGGAGGGCCGGCGCAACAGGAGCCGGGCGCTGCCTGCCGTCATGGCCGGGGGCGGCGGGAGGGCCAAAAAAAAGGGCCTTGCGGCCCTTTTTTCATGCGCCAATCGCGAACCGGTAAAACCGGGCGATATCCGCGTTCTTCCCGAGAAGATCCTTGATGGTCTTCTTGTCGTCCTTGATGAAGACCTGCTCGCGCAGGCAGACTTCCTGGTAGTACTTGCGGATGCGGCCTTCGACGATCTTTTCGGCGATCTGGGCCGGCTTGCCTTCTTCCTTGGCCTGGTTCAGGTAGATTTCCTTCTCCTGGGCCAAAGTTTCGGCCGGGATCTGGTCCGGGCCGACGCACAGGGGGTTGGCGGCCGCGACCTGCATGGCGATGTCCTTGGCCAGCTCAGGGGTGGCTGCGCCGGTCAGTTCGACCAGGACGCCCAGCTTCTTGGTGGAGTGGACGTAGGAGCCGATGACGCCTTCGCCGCTCAGTGCGACGTAGGCCAGGCGGCCGGTCTGCATGTTCTCGCCGATCTTGCCGATGAGGCCGGAGAGATCGGTGGCCTCGGCGGGCAGGGCCTCGATGTTGTCCGTCTTCTTTTCCAGGGCCAGCTTGGCGAGCCCTTCGGCGAAGGCGATGAACTCCTCGTTCTTGGCCACGAAGTCAGTCTCGCACTTGAGCTCGCTCATGGCGGCGGACTTGCCGTCGGCGGCGATGACCACCGTGATCAGACCTTCGGATGTGGCGCGTCCGGCCTTCTTGGCGGCCTTGGACAGGCCCTTCTCGCGCAACCAGGCGATGGCCTTTTCCTCGTCGCCATCACACTCGCTCAGCGCCTTCTTGCAGTCCATCATGCCCGCGCCGGTGCGGTCGCGCAGGTCCTTAACCATTGCTGCGGTGATGCTCATACTAATATACCTCTTCGTCCGTTTCGGCGGATTCGATGTCTTCGGTGACCGGGATTTCAACCTCGGAGGTCTTGGCTGCCTTGGGCGCGGGGACGGTGTCCTTGGCGCTGGCCTGGCCTTCGATGCAGGCGTCGGCCATGGCGGCGGCGAACAGCTTGATGGCGCGGATGGCGTCGTCGTTGCCGGGGATGATGTAGTCGATCAGGTCGGGGTCGCAGTTGGTGTCGACCACGGCCACGATCGGGATGCCGAGCTTGCGGCATTCCTTGACCGCGATCTCTTCGCGGTGCGGGTCGATGATGAAGGCGGCCGCCGGGGGCTCCTCCATGTCCTTGATGCCGCCGAGCGTCAGGTTCAGCTTGGCGACCTCGCGCTCCATGCCGACGATCTCCTTCTTCAGGAAGCGGTTCACGGAGCCGTCCTCGAACATGGCCTCAAGCTTCTTCAGCCGGCCGATGCTGGTGCGGATGGTCTGGTAGTTGGTCAGGGTGCCGCCCAGCCAGCGGTTGGTGACGTGGAACATGCCGCAGCGTTCGGCTTCGGCCTTGATCACGTCCTGGGCCTGCCGCTTGGTGCCGACGAAGATGATCTTGCCGCCGCGGGCCACGGTCTCGGCGATGAAGTCGTGGGCCTTGCGGTACAGCTTCACGGTCTGCTGCAGGTCGATGATGTGGATGCCCTTGCGAGCGCCGAAGATGAAGGGGCGCATCTTGGGGTTCCAGCGGCGGGTCTGGTGGCCGAAGTGAACTCCGGTCTCCAGCATCTGTTTCATGGATACGTAAGGCATGGTTGATCTCCTTGGTTTTTTTCCTCCGCCCGCATGAGCCCGGATGGGCCAAACCAGAGGCGCGGGCGTGTGGAGTGTTTGAGAACTGCAGTCCGTACGCGAAGCTGCAGAATTAGGCAAGGGGAAAAATCAGACCCTGGCCACGAGGGGGATGACGATGGGGTCTCGCTCCAGGACCTTGCGGAAGAAGCGGCGCAGTGCGGAGCGGATGCGCTCCTCCAGCTTGTAGGCCTCGCAGTTCGGGTTGCCTTCCATGACGTCGAGGATGATGCATTTGGCGTCCTCGAGGATGTGGGCGAAGTGCTGCTCGAAGATGAACCCCTTGGACTGGATGCTCGGGCCGAAGACGATGGTTCCGAACTCGTCCTGGACCAGCAGCACGACCACAAGGCCCTCCCCGCCCAGGATCTGGCGTTCCTTGAGCACGCTCTGCCCCACGTCGCCCACGCCCTTGCCGTCGACCAGGATGGACTCGGCGTTGACGGCCTCCTCCATGCGGATGCCCGAGGGGAAGAGGGTCACGGGCTGGCCGTTCTCGAGGATGATGGCCCGCTCGGGGGCCACGCCGCGGGACACGGCCAGTTCGGCGTGCTTGAAGAGGTGGCGGTACTCGCCGTGGATCGGCACGAAGAATTTGGGGCGGACCGTTTCGAGCATGATCCCCAGCTCTTCCTGGTGGGCGTGCCCCGAGGCGTGGATGGCCTGCACCTTTTCGTACAGGACGGTGGCCCCCTGGCGGTAGAGGTCGTTGATGACCCGCGTGATGGCCCTGGTGTTACCCGGGATGAAGCGCGAGGACATGATGACCGTGTCCCCCTTGTGGATGTTGATCTGGCGGTGCTCGCTGCGGGCCACGCGGCTCAGGGCCGAGAGGGGCTCCCCCTGGGACCCGGTCAGCAGGATGACGATGCGGTCGTCGTCGAGGTAGGCCAACTCCTCCATCTCGCAGGAGTTCTCGCGATTGAAGCGCAGATGCCCGAGCTCCCTGGCCGCCTCGATGTTGGCCACGAGGCTGCGGCCCGTGAATGCGACCTTGCGGCCGTGCTTGGCGGCCAGATCGAAGATCTCCTGCATGCGCTGGATGTGCGTGGCGAAGAGAGTGACCAGGATTCGCCCATTGGCCCCGGTAAAGACCTCGTCCAGCCGGGCCTGGATTTCCCGCTCCGTCAGGGAGAACCCTTCGCGCTCGACGTTGGTCGAGTCCGAGAGCAGGAGCGTCACGCCGTCGCGGGAAAAGTCGGCGAAGGCTTCGAGGTCCGTGGCGTGGCCGTCCAGGGGGTTGCGGTCGATCTTGAAGTCGCCTGTGTGCACGATGCGCCCGACCGGGGTCTCGATGCCCAGGCCGTACCCTTCGATGATGCTGTGGCAGACGGGGATGAAGGTCACGGCGAATTCGCCCAGTTCCAGGCGTTCCCGCGGCTTCACCGGCCGCAGCGCGACGTGCGACTCGAGGTTGCGCTCCTGCAGGCGCTTCAGCGCCAGGCGCAGGGTGAACTCGGAACCGTAGAGCGGGGTGTCGTGCAGGTAGGGGGCGATCCAGGCCAGGGCGCCGATGTGGTCCTCGTGGCCGTGGGTCAGGATGATCCCCTTCAGCTTGTTGCGGCGGCTGACGATGAAGTCCATGCGCGGGATGACCACGTCCACGCCGTAGAGGATGACGTCCGGGAACATGAGTCCGCAGTCGATCAGGATCATGCTCTGCTCGGTCTCCAGGGCCATGCAGTTCATGCCTATTTCGCCCAGGCCGCCCAGGGGCGTCAGGGTCACGCGCGCTTCGGACATCAAGGGGCTCCGATGGTTATGAGGTTCCGTTTTTTGAGGAAACTAAGGGAAGAGGGGGGCAAGGACAAGGCAAAAAAAAGGGCCGCCCGCGAAGGCGGCCCGGAGGCTCGGTGGGAGTTCCCTAGATCTTGAACTTGCCGACCATGACGTCGAGCTCCTCGGCCAGCCCGGACAGGCTTCGGGCGTTGTCGTGCACGGCCGCGGCCGTGGAGGCGACGTCGCCGGCCACCTCCCGCACCCTGCCCACGTCGCTGGCGATCTCGCGGACCGCCGTGTCGGTGTGGGCCACGTTCTCGTTCACCTGCTGCACGCCCACGGACGCCTGCCCGACGTTCTCGGCGATGTCCCTGGTCGTCACGGACTGCTCCTCCACGGCGGCGGCGATGGTGCCGACAATGGCGTCCACGTCGCCGATGACCTCCGTGATCTGCTCGATCTCGCGCACCGTCTGGCTGGTGGCCTGCTGGATGCCCTGGATGCTGTTGCGGATTTCCTCGGTCTCGCGGGCGGTCTGCTGCGCGAGTTCCTTGATTTCGTTGGCCACGACGGCGAAGCCTCGTCCCGCCTCCCCGGCCCGGGCCGCTTCGATGGTCGCGTTGAGGGCCAGGAGGTTGGTCTGGGACGAGATGGCCGTGATGGACTCGGTGATCTTGCCGATGTCTCGCGTTGCGGCGCCGAGCTCGCTGACCTGGGCCGTGGCCTTGCCCGCCGCCGTCACGGCTTGCACGGTCATGTCCTTGGCCCTGCCCGTGTTCACGGCGATTTCGGAGATGGTGGCGCTCATCTGTTCGGAGCTGGATGCCACGGTGCCGATGTTGACCGCGTACTCCTCCATGGCCGCCGCCACCGTGTTCATGTTGGCGCTCATCTCGTCCGTGGACGACGCGGCGTCGGAGGCCGAGCGGGTCATGACGCCGGAATATTCCCTGAGGCTCCCCGCGAGCTGCAGCAGGCCTTCGGAGGCCCGGGCGACCTGTCCGGAGTTGCGGGCGACCTCGCCCAGGATGTTGCGGATCTTGTCCAGGAGCTTGTTGAACCACGAGCACAACTCCCCGATTTCATCCGAAGACTTCACGGTCAGGCGGTCGGTGAGGTCGGCCCTGTCTTCGGTGATGTCGACGATGCGGGACATCATGTCGCCCAGGGGCCGGACGATGAGGCGCTGCAAGACGAAGGAGCTGACCAGCCCGGCGGCCACGAGGATGAGGGCCATGAGGGCCAGGATGTAGAAGGCCACGTCGCGGATGGCGGTGGTCCATGACGACGCGTCGAAGGAATAGACCAGCACGCCGACCTGCGTGCCGGCGTAGTCGTTGACGGGGAAGGCCGCCAGGGCGACGTCGCCGAAGCGCTTGTACGCCGTGCCTTTCTGCCCCGCGAGCAGGAAGTCGGGGGTGACGAGGCCTTCGACCCGCTTGTCCTCGGTCGGCGTCACGAGCACGAACTTTCCGCCCACGACGGGATTCTTGTCCGGGTTCTGCAGTTCCGTGGCCACGGAAAGGTTTTCGGCGTTCATGTAGACCACCATGCTCTGGCCTTCCCCGGAGGCCGCCCCGGCGATGACGGACTCGAAGGATTCGAGGGTTTCCACGGATCCGAGCTGCCTGCCGCTTGAGTCCTTGACTGGTGCGATGCCCCGGATGGCGAAGCCGCCGCTGCCGACCTCGATGCCCCGCAGAGGCTTGCCGTCGGCGTTGACCTGCATGACCGTCTGCCGGAAGCTGGAGAGGTCGTCCGAGATGTCCACCCACTCACCCTTGCGCTTGGTCTGCTTCTCGCGCCACAGGCGCACGAGGCTGCGCGCCGGCGGGAGGTGGAAATGCAGCTGCATGGCCTTGCCCGAGACTTCCTTGAAGCCCGAGAGATCGTCGGAAAGCAGGGCGCGCAGCTCTTCCCTGGCGCGTTGCAGGGTGGGGTCGCTTTCGTTTTCGAGGTTGCCGAGATGGGCGAGTTCAAAGGCCTGGATGACGTCCGTGCGGCGGGAGAACAGAGCGGCCTTCTCCAGGCCCTGGGCCGCGAGCGTCTCGATGGCCGTGTTGACCTCGCGCGACTTCTCCTCGGCGATGGAGCGCAGGAGTTGCCCCTGGAAATCGGTCAGCTGGCCACGGATGAGCAGCGCTCCGGCAAGTCCGAGGCAGACCACCGTCAAGAAAAGCGGGAGCACGAATTTTGTCCTGAGTTTCATACTCTTCTCCATAAAACAAATTCAACCCCATTGCAGTGATGCACAGGGATTTTTACATAACATATCATGAGTTTTTTTCGATATCAACTTACGAACGGAAATAAAAT
>DPKT01000194.1 GCA_003542385.1 Desulfomicrobium sp. | reverse complement strand
AGCATGGGCAGGGAGATGGCCAGGGTAAGTTCGATGGACTGCCGCGCGAAACCTATCACGAATTCGGGGGTCATGGGTTCACTCCTTGACTCGGGCTAGACGAAACTGTTGACGAGGGAGCCGATGAGCAGGTTCCAGCCGTCGACCATGACGAAGAGCAGGATCTTGAACGGCAGGGACACCATGACCGGCGGCAGCATCATCATGCCCATGGACAGGAGGATACTCGCCACGACCATGTCGAGGATCAGGAACGGGATGTAGATCAGAAACCCGATCTGGAAGCCCGTCTTGAGCTCGCTGATGACATAGGCCGGAATGAGGACCATGGTCGGGACCTCTTCCTTGTTCTTGGGACGTTCGAGGCCCGTGATGGTAAAAAACACGGACAGGTCCTTTTCCCGGGTGTGCTTGAACAGGAACGTCCTGAGGGGCGTTTCGGCCCGTTCGATGGCCACGTCGTACCCGATCTCTTCCTTCAGGTAGGGCTGCAGGGCCGTGTCGTTGATGGTCCGTCCCGTGGGCATCATGATGACCACGGTCATGAAGATGGCCAGGGAGGCCAGGACCTGGTTCGGCGGCATCTGCTGGGTGCCCATGGCCTGCCGCAGGAAGTGGAAGACGATGATGATGCGGGTGAAGGACGTGACCGTCAGTACGATGGCGGGGGCCAGGGACAGGACCGTCAGCAGGGCCATGACCTCCAGGGCCACGGCCACCTTCTGGGGCTCGGCCTGGGCGCTGGACAGGGACAGGGACAGGGACGGGACGCTCGGGGCCTGCTGGGCCAGGGCCGCCAGGGGAAAGAGCAGGAGAAGGCTAGGAAGAAGAATCCTGGCCGCTTTCACGCTCCAGTGCGGTCTGAAAATCCGGGGTGGGGTCATGGTCTGCCTTGTGCTCCGCGATCAGGTTGATGCCGGCGTCGGTCACGCCCAGCACCAGAAGCCTATTCAAGAAGCGGACCACCACCAGCTGTTTGCGCGGGCCGAGGGCCACGCGCTCCTCGATCCGCAGGGTGCCCGCCCCGCGGCCCTGCAGGCGCGAGGCCAGCCCGAAACGCTTGAGGAGCGCCAAGGCCAGAAAAATGAGCCCGAGGATGAGCAGCAGAGCCGCGGCCATCTTGACGGCGGCCAGTCCCAACCCTGCGCCTGCGCCTGTCAGGGTTGCGTTATCCAAGCTGCTTCACCCTCTCGATGGGGCTGATGATGTCCGTCAGGCGCACGCCGAACTTCTCGTTGATGACCACGGCCTCGCCGCGCGCCACGAGCTTGCCGTTGACCAGGATCTCCAAGGGTTCGCCGGCCAGCTTGTTCAGTTCGATGACCGATCCCTGACCGAGCTGCAGCAGCTCGTTGATGAGGAGCTTGGTGCTGCCGAGCTGGGCCGAGACCTCCAGCGGGATGTCGAGGATGAAGTCCAGATCCTTGCGCAGGTTGTCGGGCTTGGGCGCCTTGGCCTCGCCCGTCAAATCTTTGTATTCAAAATCCCGACTCTGGGCGGAAAGCTGCTTCTGCTTCTTCTCGCGCTGGATCTTGCCCTCCTCCTCGTCGGCCAGGGCCTTGGCCCACTCCTCGGCCAGAGCCTGGTCCGAGCCGCCCGCGCCCTGCTCCTTGAGGGCCGCGCTCCAGGCATCGGCCAGATCCTGCCCACCTCCGCCTGCGGACTCCGCTGCGCTCTGCTCTTCGAGGGCTGCGGCCCACTCCGCCGCCAGTTTGTCCTGATCTTCGACCATACCGTTCCCCTAGTAATTGAGTTCCTGTTCCTTGATGACCTTGAAGGCCTTGTTTCCCTTGACGAACCCCGGCTGTCCCAAAAATTTGAGCACGCCCTGGATGCGGGCCGTGAGGAGGTCGTCCTCGTCCTGGTCCAGGAGCAGGATGTCCCCGACCTTGAGGTCGAGAAGCTGTCGGCCGGTCATCTGCGTCGTGCCGAAAGTCACGCCCACGTCCACGGGCGTCTCCATGAGCCGGTCCCGGAAGCGGGAGATCCAGGCGTGGTCGATCTCCAGGCGCTCGGTCTGGAAGGCGGCGTACAGCTTGGACCGGATGGGCTCGATGGTCGCGTACGGCAGGGCCAGGACCATGGAGCCCAGGGCGTTCTCCAGTTCCACCTCGAAGGAGATGACCACGACCACGTCGCTGGGCGGCACGATGGTCGCGAACTGCGGGTTGATCTCCGAGCGCAGGAGCTCGATGCTGACCTCGTGCACCGGCCTCCAGGCGTCCTCCAGGTTGGCCAGGATGATCTTGACCACCTTGACGATGATGGACTGCTCGATGGGCGTGAAGTCGCGCCCCTCGATCTTGGGCTGGCTGCCCGCCCCGCCGAAAAAGTTCTCAACCAGGGAGAAGACCAGGCGCGTGTCGACCACCAGCAGGGCGTTGCCGCGCAGGGGGTCGATCTTGAAGATGTTGATGCTGGTGGGCACGGGCAGGGAGCGCATGAAGTCCCCGAACTTGGACATGTCGATGGAGATGGGGTTCACGTCCACCCGCTTGCGCATGGTGTTGGCCAGGGCGCTGGTGCACAGTCGAGAGAAGCGGTCGTTGATGATCTCGAGCACCGGCATGCGGCCGCGGATGATGCGGTCCTGGTTGGCCAGGTCGAAGGACACGACGCCGCTCTGATCCTCGACGATCTCCTCTTCGGTCTCGATCTCCCCGCCCGAGATGCCCCGCAGCAGGGCATCGACCTCGTCCTGGTTCAGGATCTTGCTCATAGACTTCCCGCAGGCCCTACTGGACCACGAATTCCGTGAAATATACGTTGCGCACCTTGCCCTTGCCCAGAATCTGGTTCAGGCGCTCAACGATCTGGTTCTTGAGTTCGATCTTGCGATCCATGCTGCTGATCTCCTCGAAGGTCTTGCTCGACAGCAGGAGCAGGAGCGTGTCCTTGACCTTGGGCATGGCCGCTGTCAGCGCAGCCGCGGCCGCGGCGTCGGCCACCTCCACGTCCATGGTGGTCTTCAGGTAGCGTCGGCCCATGGGATCGGACAGGTTGACCACAAAGGCGTCGAGGGTGACCAGCTGGCCGCCGGTTGCGGACGCCGCGTCAGCCTTCTTCTCGCCTTCGCCCTTCTCTGCCGAGGCCTTCTCGCCATCGGCCGGCGCGCCGTTCTCGGCCGCCGCATCGCCCGCCATCTTGGGCTGCAGATAGAACTTCCAGGCCGCGAACCCGCCGCCGCCCAGCACGGCCAGCACCAGGACCAGGATGATGATCAGCTTGAGCTTTCCGCCCTTTTTCTTGGCTTCCTTTTCCGGGGCCTGCGCTTTTTTGTCGGCCATTTGTCCCTCCTTCGTCGTTCATGCGAAAACCGGGCCTAAAGATACGTTCTGCCTGTGGTTTTCAATAATATTTCCACACGCCTGTTCCTGGCCCGGCCTTCGGGCGTGGCGTTGTCGCCCAGAGGAAAGGCCTCGCCATAGGCGGAAACCGAAAACCGTCCGGGATCGAAACCCGTCTGCAGAAAGAATCCGAGCACGGCCATGGCCCGCTCCGCGGACAGGACGTAGTTGTCCTTGGTCGCCCCTGGAACGTTGTCCGTATAACCCGCCACGTTGACCGGCATGGTCGTCGTGGCCAGAAATCTGGCGAACTCGGCCAGCAGCTTGCGGCTGCCTTCGCTGAGCTCGCTCCCGCCGGTCTCGAAGAGCAGCCCGTCGGACAGCACCAGGGCCAGGCCCTCGGGCCGCGCCAGGATCTGAAGATTGGCGTTCAGAGTGCTCCGCGACATGCCCTCGGGCAGGACTTCGTCCGGGAAAAGCAGGTCCTTGATGCGCTGCGGGTTCTCCAGCACGTCGGCCGGGTTCTCGATAGCCATCTGCACGAGGGTGAAGCGCGTCGGAATCCTGCCTGCGCCCTTCTTCGGGGCCAGACCCATGTCGCCCGCGAAATTCGAGACCACGTCGCGCAGCACCGACCGGTCCATGGAGGACATGGACAAAAGCAGCACGAAAAAGGCCAGCAGGAGGGTGACCATGTCCGCGAAGGTGACCATCCAGGCCGCCCCCGCCACCATGCGCCGGTAAGGTTTGCGTTTGAGGGCCATCTCAGGGCTTCCCCGGCATGTCGAAGCGGAAGAGGAAATCGTCCACGCTGAAGCTGTCCTTCACGCGCGCCTTCTCTTCCTCCAGCGCCTTCTGCGCGGCCAGCTCGGCGCTCCAGCTGCCGATGCGGCGGTCCAGGGTGAGTTCCACCCTCCGGTTGGCCTGCCGGCCTTCGCGGCTGTCCCCGCCGACGCGCGGCCGAAAGCGGCCGTAGGCCTCCAGACGCAGCTTGTCCGGCCCAATGCCGGCCTCGAGAAAATAACGATACACGGCCACGACCCGGGCCAGGGAAAGCTCCCAGGAGAAATCGACCTTGACCCACGGCTTGGGCAGATAGTCCGGCCCGAATTCGTCCATGCCCTCGGCCGTGTGCCCCGACAGGCCGAGGGGATACGCGCTCGCGGCCACAACGGGCAGAACCCTGGCCAGCAGGGCCCGTCCGTGCTCGGTCAGATCGGCAGTCCCGGGCGCGAACAGGGCCGCGGCATCCATGGACAGGCGCTGGATGAACCGGTTGGACTCGAAGCGCAGATCCTTGTCCGGGTCTTCCTGCAGCCGCTCCTTGACCGGCGAAAGGTCGTGGAAAACGTTGATGGGGCCGGGGTCGACCCGCGTACGGGTGTCGGAGGTGGTCAGATCGTCCAGGCTCGGGGCGCCCGTTCCGAAAGTGCCGGAAACCGAGCCCAGGGCCACCTTGCGCTTGTAGACGTCCGTCATGGAGGCCATGGACACCAGCACGATGAAAAACGTCATCATCAGGGTGACCATGTCCGAAAAGGTGATCATCCAGGACGGGAGCCCCGAGTCGGGTTCCTGACGTTTCTCCCTGCGCTTGAGCATGGCGTCCCCCGGCCGGCCCTCAGGGTCTGAACCTGCGTTCCTTGGGCGGCAGGTAGCTGTTCATCTTCTCTTCAAGGATGCGGGGGTTCTCGCCCCGCGAGATGGACATGATCCCCTCGACGATCATGGTCCGCACCAGCACCTCTTCCCGACTGCGGGCCCTGAGTTTCCCGGCCATGGGGTTGAAGACGAGGTTGGCCAGGATCGCGCCGTAGAACGTGGTCAGCAGGGCCACGGCCATGGCCGGCCCGATGGTGCTCGGGTCGTTCATGCGCTTGAGCATGAGCACCAGGCCGATGATGGTGCCGACCATGCCCATGCCCGGCGCCAGCGTGCCGAACGTCTGCAGGATCTCCGCCCCCTTGAGGTGGCGTTCCTCCAGGCAGGCGATCTCGGTCTCCAGGATCTCCTGGATGAGCTGGGGGTCGAGGCCGTCGACGGTCAGCTGCAGGCCCTTGCGCAGAAAGTCGTCGGGGATGTTCTTGAGGTGGGCCTCCAGGGACAGGATGCCCTCGCGGCGCACGCGGGTGGCGTAGTCCGTGAACTGCGCGATGAGCTCCCCGGGCTCCTGGGCCTTGGAGGCGAAGGTCTTGCCCATGATGCGCGCCACCCCGAGCACGCTCTCCAGGGGGTATGTCACCAGCACGGCGCCGAGGGTGCCGCCGCAGACGATGAGGACCGAGGAGAAGTCGAAAAAGAGCATGAAGTCGCCGCCCAGTGCCGCGATGACCAGCCCGAATGCGACCAAAATTCCGATGATGGTGGCCAGATCCATAAGTCAAGCGTCCCCTTTGGCCGTTAGTTCGTGTCGCGTTCCCCGAATATCCGCGTGCCGATGCGCACCAGCGTGGCCCCTTCCTCGATGGCGGCCTCGAAGTCCCCGGTCATGCCCATGGACAGGTCTGAAAGCGGGAGCCCGAAGCCTGCACGCAGGGACTCGGCCATACCGCGCAGGCGCGCGAACCAGGGTCGCGCCCGCTCCGGGTCGTCGAAGAACGGGGGCATGAGCATGAGCCCCCGCCACCGCAGATGCTCGCAGCCCGCCAGGAACTCCGCCAGCGGCGGCAAATCCCCTTCGAGGATGCCGCTCTTCTGGCTCTCGCCCGCAAGATTGACCTGTACGAGCACGTCCTGCACCAGGCCCATGGCACGGGCCCTGTCATGCAACGAACGAGCCAGCTTCAGGGAGTCGACGCCGTGGATCAGGCTGAATCGCCCCACCACGTTCCTGACCTTGTTCGTCTGCAGGTGCCCGATGAAATGCCACGAAATTTCCGGGGGCAGGGCGGCCATCTTGGCCTCGGCCTCCTGCACGTAGTTCTCCCCGAACTCCCGCTGCCCGGCCTCGTACAGGGCCCTCACTGCGTCGGCGGGGTGCAGCTTGGACACGGCCACCAGGCGCACGTCCCCGGGCGACCTGCCCGCCCCGCGCGCAACCTCGGCCATCCGGGCCAGG
>DPKT01000263.1 GCA_003542385.1 Desulfomicrobium sp. | reverse complement strand
CCCTCGCGAACGCTGTCGGCGCGGACCAGGCCCGAGCCGTCCTGGCCGACGCCATCCAAAAGGACGCCCATAGCGCAGGCGCAGCCTTCGCGCGCCTCGCCCCGCAGGCCCCGAGCCTCGCGCACTTCGCCACGGTTCTGGAGCGCTGGCGCGAAGGCGGGGCCCTGGCCATCGAAGACGTGGCCCTGGCCGGGAACACCCTGTCCTTCGCCGTCAAGGACTGCGCCTACGCCCGGGCTTACGCGGACATGGGCCTCGATCTAGAACTCGGCTTCATCCTGTCCTGCTCCCGGGACGAACCCTTCGCCCACGGGTACAGCCCGCGGCTGTCCATGGAGCGCTCCCGCACCATCATGCAGGGCGCGCCCGCCTGCCTCTTCACCTTCTCCTGGGCCGGGTGACCCGCTCTCCCGGCCGATCTCCCTTCCCGCCCACGCCCCTCCGCCTTCGTCCGTCCTCAGACGCCAGGCCGAACTGACGGCGGCGCCATGACTGCGAACAGCGCCGTGTCTATAAAAAATTCCATAAAAAATAGATAAATACTTGAGTTTCGAACAACTCGACACGCTCATTCCCCCTGACTCGACCGAGCACGCCGATCTCAGGCGCATTTCAGGTCGGATGTGCGGAACCTTGTGCCCAAAATGTTCGCAACTTGTTCCTTGCCCAAATCCATCAAAGCTCCCTGACCCGGTCCCCTGAAAATGCGCCCGCCCCTTCTCCCGGACGCGAGCTCGAAACAGGGAACAGCGATGAGAACATCGCATAATCTTTAATTTCGCCATGTTATCCTGTTTACGCACAAAACGCACAGCCCATTCGCATCTCTTCCAAATCTGTTCACGAGGGTGTTCACCGAATGTTCCTAACGTGTTCCAAGACACGGCGGTCGTGTTCCGAAAACACCGCCCGGGCGCCCCTTCCGTTTCCGCACACGATCCGCACAACTCCGGAACCGCGCGCACGAAAAAGGCCGCCCCCCGGACAGGAGGCGGCCTGCTCGACCACGCTGGGGCGGGAGGGTCAGTCCCCGCTCTTGACCCGCAGCACCCCGTCCCCGGAGCGCACGTGCACGTCCATCTGCGGGAAGGGCATCTCCACGCCGTGCTCACGGAACCTGGCGTCGATGGCCTCCCGGATTTCGGAACAGGTCGACAGCCCAAGGTCCACATGCCGCACCCAGAAACGCACGATGAAATCCAGGGAGCTGGGCCCGAAATTGTTGAAGACGACCCAGGGGGCCGGACTCGAAAGCACGGCCGGGTGCTCCTCGGCCACTTCCTGCATGATCTTTTTGACCAGTTGCACGTCGGACCCGTAGGCCACGCCCACCGGCACGTCGCGGCGGATGCGCACGTCGTTGCGGTGGGTCCAGTTGGTGACCTGGTTGGCGATGAGGGTCGAGTTGGGCAGGAAGATCTTGGCGTTCTCGAAGGTCTGGACCTCGGTATTGCGGATGTTCACGCTCATGACCTTGGCCCACACGCCGTTCACCTCGATGACGTCGCCGGGCTGGATGGCGCGGTCGAAGAGAAGGATGAGGCCGCTGATGAAGTTGCTGATGATGGTCTGCATGCCGAAGCCGATGCCCACGGACAGACCGCCGGCGATGACCGCGAAGTTGTTCAGGCTGATGCCCAGGAGGTTCAGGCTGACCAGGCCGTAGAGCATCCACAGGCAGTAGATGCCGATGCGCTGCAGGGAGGCGGCCGCGCCGTGGTCGATGTTCTTGCCGCGCAGGCTCTCGCTGTCGAGGATCGTCTTCCAGGCCATGGCCAGGGAGCGGACCACCTGGAAGAGCAGCAGCACCACGCCCAGCCGCATGAAGTTGAAGGAGAAGTCGCCCCAGTTGAGCTCCAGGGACGACAGCTTGTCCACAAGGGCGCTGGTGCCCAGGTTGACGTTGACCCAGGTCATGATGCCAATGATCACCGCCAGCCAGACCAGCAGCGTCAGGAAGGTCATGGCCAGGTCCGCTACCAGGGCGCGCCACCCGCGCTTGTCGAGCTTCTCGACCACCACCCGCACCACGCTCGTCGCGCCGATGGCCAGCTGCACCGCCAGGGCCAGCACGCCCCACATGGTGCTGGCCAGCACGGCCAGGTTGCCCCAGCCGAGCACTGCCACGGCCACGAGGACGGCCAGCACATACGGGTGCGCCCGGCGGATGAAGCGCTCGTACCTGAGTTCCGGCCTGATCATGCCGAAGAAGAGGCTGCTGAGAACCAGGAGCCCGACCCAGGTCAGCCGCTCCATCCACTGCGGCAGGCGCAGGAGGTCCAGCACCGCCACGCTGAGGGACAGGAAGACCAGGGGCAGCAGGGGCTGAATGGTGTCCTTCTGGAGAATGCCCCGCACGTTGCGGAAGACCCAGGCCAGGGCCTGTACCCCCAGGAGCATGAGCACATGGGTAAAGACCAGGAGCAGGGACGTCTGCTTGACCTTGCCGGAGAAAAAGGCGGCCAGCAGGGAAAAGGCCAGGGAAAGACAGAGAATGGCCATGGCCGAGGTCACGCGGCCGCCCGCGTGGGCGTTCTCGAACACGCCCGACAGGAAGCGATACGAGATGACGCCGATGAAGACGAAGGGCAGCCAGAAGAGGACGAAAGTCCCGGCCCAGTCGCCCGCATCGCCGGCCAGGGAATACTGGCTGAGGAAAAAGGACTTCAGGTTCGTGAACCAGTCGGACAGCTCCTGGCCGACATCGGCTCCGGGCTGCGGCAGCATGCGGAACTCCGTGCCGTCCAGAAATTCCGCCCGCCAGATGAGAGGTAGCTGCGTTTCAAAGTTGGTGATCCATTCCGTGGTGGCGGTCAGGATTTCGTTCGCCTGCGCGTTGATCTTGTCGATCTGGCCCTGGACACCCTTGAGCTTCTGCCCGACGGCGGCCACGCTCTTGCGGATGGCCTGCACGTCCTGGCGCACCTCCTTGTCCAGGCCGGTGGACCATTTGCGCTCCAGGTCTTCCTCCAGAGCCTGGATGGTGACGGTCTTGAGCCCGAGCTCCTTGGACAGGGCCTCCAGGGGCTGCATGTCCTTGGTCAGGGTCAGCTGCAGGTACTTGGCCTCGGCCAGGGCCACTCGCATGTCGTAGGGGTTGGTCTTGACCATGCGGGCCATGACCTCGAGCATCTGCAACCTGCCGCGCGCGGTGTTCAGAGCGGCCGCGAAATCCGGCTCGCGTCCGGCCAGCTGCTCCTGCAGCCCCTCGACGTCCTTCTGCAAGACGTCCACTTCCTGGGCCTTGGCCTGGAAAAAGGAGGACAGGGCCGAGCTCTCGGGAGCGGGCTGGGGCTCGGCCGCCGGGCCCGGCCCGGCGATGCAGAGGAGAAGTGCCGTGAGGATGAGAATCTTCTTCATATGCGTCCTTGAAGCAACGAAAGGGCCACCCGTTTCCGAATGGCCCTTACGGATTGTCGTTTCCGGGCTTACAGGTAGCCCCAGGTCTTGAGCCTGGA
>DPKT01000100.1 GCA_003542385.1 Desulfomicrobium sp. | reverse complement strand
GTCGTGCTGCTCGATGGCGCTGCCCAGGCGCAGGCGTTCGCGGTAGGCGCAGAACTTGGTCAGGCAGTCGTGGAAGCGCTCGGCAGTGACGGGCTTGATGAGGTAGTCGAAGACCCCGCCGCGCAGGGCCTCCTTCAGAGGGCCCATTTCCCGGGCCGCGGTGATGAGGATGACGTCGATCTCCAGGTCCCTGGACCGGATTTCGCGCAGCAGGTCCGTGCCGGGGCCTTCGGGGAAATAGAGGTCCAGCAGGATGAGATGGGGCTCCAGGGCCAGGGCCATGTCGCGTGCGTCGTCCAGGCGGTGGGCGATGCCGACCACCTCGCAGGTCGGGACACGCTCGGTGAAGCGGCGGTGCAGGTCGGCGATGCGCACGTCGTCCTCGACGATGAGTACTCTGGTGATCATCTCGGCTCCTTGGGGATGACTACGGTGAACAGGGCCCCGCCCAGGTGCCCTCGACTGACCATGATCTGCCCGCCGAGCTCCTCCAGGCGCTGGCGGACCAGGGACAGGCCCACGCCCCGGCGGCCCTGGCCCTTGGTGGTCACGCCGCGTTCAAAGATGTGGGCCTGCTCGTCCACGGCCACGCCGTGGCCCGAATCCTCGATCTCGAAGACGATGTCGTTGCCCAGGTCCGTGAAGGACATCTCCACAGAGCGCAACCCCGGCGGCCGCTGCAGGGCAGCCTCGAAAGCGTTGTCCAGGATGTTGCCGAGGATGGTCACGATCTTCTCCTGGGGTATCCAGGCCGGCACGTCGGCCAGGGTGCTGTCGCGGTCGATGCTGAAGCTGACCCGCAGCTCCTTGGCCCGGTTGTACTTGCCGAGGATGATGGCGGCAATGACCGGATGCGGCACCGCCTCGCCCAAGAAACGGATGAAATCCTCGTAGCCCGAGGATTCCGTGACCACAAGGTCCAGGGCCTCGCGGTAGGCCTCGATCTGGATCAGGCCCGCGATGGTGTGCAGCTTGTTGGAGTACTCGTGGGTCTGGACGCGAAGCAGTTCGGAGTATTCCTGCACCCGCGACAGTTCGGCCGCCAGACGGTCCAGTTCGTCCTTGCGCCGGAAACTGGCCACCACGCCGCGCACCTTCTGGTTCTGGAACACGGGCACGATGTTGAAGACGAGCTCGCGGCCGTCCACGCTTCGCTCCTGGTCGAACTCCGCCTGTCCCGTGTGCAGCGTGTGCAGGAGTCCCGCCTCCGGGATGACGGCGTCCACGGGCCTGCCAACGAAGCGCTCCTCCGGGCTCAGGCCGGCATAGCGCCTGGCCGCCTGGTTGCAGACGCGGATGTCGCCCTGGTGGTCGATGGCGATGACCCCCTCGCGGATGGTCTGCAGCACGGCCACGCGTTCCAGGTAGAGGTTGGTGATCTCGGAGGGTTCGAGCCCGAGGGTCATGCGCTTCAGGCGGCCAGCGATGACCACTGCGCTCAGGATGCCGACCACGCTCATGCCGATGATGTACATGAGCGGCTTGTCCAGGTGGGACGAGATGGACTCGTGCACGCTCTCGGACAGGTAGCCCACGGACACGAAGCCGATGACGGCCCCGTCGTCGCCCCGGATGGGCGTCATGCCGCGCAGGGAACGCCCTAGGGTGCCCACGGCCTCGGATACGTAGGACTTGCCCTCCTTGAGGGCCGGCCCGGTGTCCCCGCCGACGAAGGTCTGGCCGATGCGCTCGGGCACGGGGTGGGAGTATCGGCGTTCATGCGTGTCGCCGATGACCACGAAGGACGCCCCGGTCTGGGCCCGGATGGTTTCGGCCAGGGCCTGGATCTCACCTTCCGGGTCTCCGGCCTTTAGGGCGTGGCGGATGCGCGGGATCTGGGCGATGGTCTTGGCCGTCTGCAGGGCGGTCTGGCCGACCTGCTCGTGCAGCATCTCCTCGGTCAACCCCGAGATGACATGCCAGCTGACGGCGATCTGGACGACGACCAGAGCCAGCACCATCAGAATGAGGTGCCCCTGGATCGTTGTCGGGCGCAGCCAGTAGAAACTCCGCATCCATGGCTTCATGAACATCCCTCCGCGTTGTGCGTGAAGATTCTTCGCGAATTGGGGCTCCCTGGCAAGCCCTGGGCACAGTGGAGCGGGCGACGCAAGTCTGGCAAGGCTCACCGGACCCTGGCCAGCCAAGGAGGGAGAACCTTAATCCCGCCTCTTGCCAGAATTTTTTGTGACATTAAATGCAAAATAATCCTTTCTGTTGACGATAAGTTGAAGTTGTGTATAAATATCTTCAAACATCTAAAATATTTTGGAGGCCGTTATGGTAAACATGGATTATCCAGGACCAGGTTGGGGATGCTCGGCTATTGAAGGTTGTATGTCCGACGAAGCAAAAAGGCTGGCTGTAAAGGGATATTGCAAGGGCGTCGAAGGAGAACTCACCGCATGGAAGGCCACTCTGTATGACGTGATGGCCGCGTTTATGGATCTCAAGGACGCCGACCGCGGAAAGCTTTTGGATACCGTGACGGAAATCAAGGCCCTCGTTCGCGAAATCGAAGCCAAGACCGCCCAGCTTGAATCCGAATGTCCTCTGGAAGGGGTTCAGGCGGCTTCAAAGGATCTGGAAGACAAGATCGGTCTGGTCAGGGTACACTACAGCAAGGCCATGGAAGTCATTGGCGCTGGTTCCTTCGGAGGATGATACAAGGTCTTGGAATTGGTCTGACAGTGGCGCCCGGTGTTTCACGCCGGGCGTCTCGCGTTTGGCCCTTTGACTAGATCGGAGGGCTTTTTTTTCATCCAACCCCATCTTTTCATCATTCCGAATTGACTACTTTTTCGCCTCCTGATATCTAGTTTAATGACTAGATATCAGGAGGTGTCTATGGGTCATCCCACCAAGATTCAGCTTATCCAGCGCCAAACCTCGGAACAGTGGTACGTCAACTTCCCCGCCGCCCTCGCTCAGGCCATGGAGTTCGACAAAGGCGAAGTCTGGGAATGGATCGTCGAAGACAAGAATCAGCTTGTTTTAAAACGCCAGATTCCTGTCGAGTCTGCGCTCAAAAAAAAACTCCCCAAGCGCTCTCCCAAGGAAAGTATGGGATCGGACTGAGGCTGACTTTCGAACAACTCTTCGAGCGCACGCGGCCCGCATTTCGCCAGCAGCGCACCTTCGAGCGAGCCAAGACGCTTGCGCTCTCAGGGCTTCTTTGTCTTGGACGCCATACGGTGGCGGGTATGCTCGCGACATCCGGCCAGCAGTTCCAGGATTGGTCGGCAAACTATCGCGTTTTTGAGCAAGAAC
>DPKT01000005.1 GCA_003542385.1 Desulfomicrobium sp. | reverse complement strand
CCGCGCATCACCGTGGTCGGCATCGCCGGGCCCGGCGACCCCATGGCCGAGGCCGAAAAGACCATCGCCACCATCGAGCGCATCAATGCCAAATACCCCGACATGCTCTACTGCCTGTCCTCCAACGGCCTGGCCCTGCCCGAGCATGTGGACCGCCTGGTCGAGCTTGGCGTGACCCACGTCACCGTGACCATGAACGCCGTGGACCCTGAGATCGGGGCGAAGATCTATTCCTGGGTCAGGGTCGGCAAAGTCGTGTATCGGGGTCTGGACGGCGCCAGGATGCTCCTGGAACGGCAGCTCGAATCGATCCGACTGCTCAAGTCCAGGGGCGTGACCGTCAAGGTCAACAGCATCGTCATCCCCGGCGTCAACGACCATCATCTGGCCGAGGTGGCCCGTGTGGCGGCGGAACTCGGCGCCGATATCCAGAACCTCATTCCCCTGCACCCCACGGCCGACACGCCTTTCGCGGGCATGGAAGAGCCGTCCAAGGAGCTGATCCACGAACTGCGGGCCAAAAACGGCGAGACGATCCTGCAGATGACCCATTGCCGCCGCTGCCGGGCCGACGCCGTGGGCCTGTTGTGCTCGGACCGGTCGAGTGAGCTCATCCCGACCCTGAACGCCCTGGCCTGCGGCTCCAAAAAGACGGTCAGGCCCTATGTGGCCGTGGCTTCCCGCGAAGGCATGCTCGTCAACATGCACCTGGGCGAGGCGCCGTCCTTCCAGATCTGGGCGCCGCAGGGCAAGGGCGCGCGCATGATCGAGGAGCGGACGGCCCCGGAAGTCGGCTGCGGGCCGGATCGCTGGCGCAAACTGGCGGAAATTCTGCATGACTGTTCGCTGGTGCTGGTCGAGGCGGCGGGCAAGCAGCCCAAGCAGGTGTTGGGCGAAGAGGGGATTTCCGTGCTGGAATGTTCCGGTCTCATCACCGACATCGTATCCGAGCATTTCCAGGGAGGTGACATCACCCGCTACAGGACCCGCAGCCACAAGGCGGGGTGTGCGGGAATGGGAGTGGGGTGCGGGTGATCCGTGCGGACGGTCGTGACGACTTGAAACGGCGGCCGGGATATCCGCCGCCGCTTCAGCTACATGAACCAGGACGGCCGCAACGATTTTCCAGGTGGGCGCCCCGGTTTTTTCATCCGGGGGAGACACATCGCCGGGCCCTTGTCCTACAGGATGCGTTTTGAAGGTCAGCGATGTCTGACCACTTCGATTCATTCGCAATACGGTTGTTTTTTCAGCGTTTCCAATTGAAATGCATGAGGAAATGATGTAAGACGCGATTGTCTGAAGGAAGGGCGGCTTCTTCCGACGTTCTGTAGAAAAGATGTAGTAATTTGAATTTACAGGATAAAGTCTGGTTTTTCGGGCCGCATTCTTCCTTGACCTGTGTCTGCTTCAACCGTATGGCAAGGCCCATGAAGAAAAGAGCTTTTCTGACCTGTCTGTGTTTTCTTCTTCTCCTCGTCTCCGCCGGACAGGCTGGACCCATCGAGGTCGCCTCCGCGCCTTCCGGGTCACATGTCTACAGGGCTTCCATCGGACCCCGCCCCAAGGCCAAGCCCGTTGCTGCGGCCGCTGCGGCTGAACCGGCCAAGGCCCAGGCGAAGACTCCGGAAACGGAGGCCCCTGTTTCCGCTCCGGCTAATGTTGCGGCTATCGCCCCGATTTCCGCTCCTGCTGCCGCCCCGGCGCCTGCCGAAGTGAAGTCTGCGCCTGCAAAGCCTGGTAAGAAATCAGTTGCTTCATCCCGGGCCAAGGCTGTCAAAACGGCCGCCATCGCGCCCGCCGCAGCGCCTGCGGCCGAAGTCAAGAAGGCTGTCGAGGCGCCAAAGGCCGAGCCTGCGGTCAAGGCCGCGCCCAAGGGGGAGCCGCCTGCGTCGGCCAAGGACCTGTTCCTCAACGTCAAGTCGGCCATTCTCATCAACATGACCACGGGCCAGGTCTACTACGAACACAACGCCGACAAGTCCATCCAGCCCGCCTCCATCACCAAGCTCCTGACGCTCTATCTGGTTCGCGAAGCCATTGCCCAGGGACGGATCTCGGCCTCCACACCCATTCCCGTCAGCGCCCAGGCGGTCAAGACCGGCGGCTCGCGCATGCGCCTCAAGCGCGGGGAGAAGGTTCCCCTGAGCGAACTCATCAAGGGAATCAGCGTGGTCTCGGCCAACAACGCCTGCGTGGCCGTGGCCGAGTACATGGGCGGCGGAGACCCGTCGAAGTTCGTGGCCCAGATGAACGACAAGGCCAGGAAGATCGGCATGACCAGCAGTCGCTTCAGGAACCCCAGCGGCCTGCCCGACAGGGCGCAGCTCTCCACGGCCAGGGACATCGCCAAGCTGTCCATGAACTATCTGCGCACGTTCCCCGAATCGCTGCAGATTCACTCCATGACCACCCACACCTTCCACGGTTCGACCCACCGCAACGCCAATTCGCTCCTGAAGACGTACAAGGGGGCGGACGGGCTGAAGACCGGCTTCGTCTGCGAGGCGGGGTACAACATCACCGCCACGGCCAAACGCGGCAACACGCGCCTCCTGGCCGTCGTGCTCGGGGCTCAGAATTCGGCCGTGCGCCAGCGGGAGACCGCCAAGCTGCTCGATTTCGGGTTCAAGAGGGTGGAACGTGAGAACGGCCTCGGCAACCGGGCGTCAGGTCCGTCCAAAAAGCCCAAGGCCTGATCTGCGCGACGGGGATTGAGCCCCGAAAGAAGAGAAGGGATTTTGGCGACAAAATCCCTTTTTTTATGGTTCGCCGGACAAGGGGTGTTCCTGGGAAAAATCGTCCCGGGCCTGCCGGCCATGAAACGGGTTCCGGACTTCTGGAGCAGATGAGCGGGCCCGGCAGTTCCGACGATCAGAACCTCTGCGAGGCGGCCTGCTTGAGGGGCAGGAGGTCGTCAAACTCGACGCCGACGTAGAAAAGACCCATCAGGGAGACCGTGTCGAGCTGACCCCAGCGCACCGTGCCGTGCACCTCGTCGAGGCCCCCGAAGCGGTCCGCTTCGGATTCCGCACCGGTGGCGATGATGACTCTGGCGCCGGTGGGGAAATCATAGTCGGCTTCGATGAGCACCCCGCCTCGCCCGATGTTGATGATGCGGGCCGAGATGAACATGTCGGCTTCCTTCTCGGGGATGACGCGGCATGGGAGCAGGCATCCGTACCGTTCCCATTTTCTGTTCCGGGGCGTCTCGTCTGGCATTGCTGTGTTCCTGGGATTGTGAATGCACGGGTGATGAACAATCAGTATCTCCCTGTATCCATAGAAGACCAGAGGATACAAGACAAGTAGAGTAGAATAGGGCTGGGTTATTGCTCCGTAAGCAAAATTCTTGTCGGCAGCTCCGCCTCCAGGGCGATGCCAATATGGTAAAGGGAACGCCCGGCTTTCGCGGCGGCCTGGCTCCAGCGAACGGTACCGCGCATCGTCTCGGCGAACTCGAACAGGAGGGAGTCGTTGCCGTCCTCCAGGGTTATGGAGACGCGCTCGTTGGCGATGAAACTCTGCTCCGCGGCGAGCATGAGCCCGCCCGGGCTCAGGTTGACGATGCTGGCCCTGGCCGGGTTCGGGATGCCGTGGGCATAGTCGATGGTGCAGGGCACCTCGACGGGCTGTCGCTCCCAACGGCGGTTGTTGCCGGTCATGTTTTCTCCTCAGGCGCTGGAGTTTTGGCGATCGGGAGCCGGTCCGAAAGCCCTGTACGATGCGGCCGGCCGGGCCAGAAGGGCTGCGGAAAAAGCGCGGCACGAACGTCTTCGTATCCCAAATATGTACGTATTCGAGCCGTTATTCAAGGTAATCTTTATCCGCAAGGTTGCCGACCCTTGTCCCTATGAGGGGATCAAGCGCTTGGGCGTGGTCAGCCAGGCAGTTCGAAGAGCGTGCAGGATTGGGGGAACCTGCCCGGGCGCCATGGTTCAGGGCCCGGGCAGGGGATGGGGCGTGTGCGGCTAGAGAACGAATTTCCAGAACGGGATGGCGATGAAAGCGACGAACAAGCCCGCAAGGATCATGCGCACGGCCATGACTTTGATGAAGTCCGTGAAAAGGATGTAGCCCGTGCTGAAGAAATACAGGGGCACCGCGTACTCGTAAGGGAAGATGATATTGTCCAGCCCGTAGGCGAAGGAGTAGTAGAGCATGCGGGGATCCATCCCCAACTTCAGGCCGAGTTCGGCCAGGGGCGAGGTCATGGTCGTGATGGCGGCCAGAGGGGTGAGCAGGAAATTGACCGCCACGCCGAAGACGTAGGCCATGGAACTGGCAGAGGAACTGCTCATGTCGTGAAAATACGGCAGCAGCATGTTGGCGACCCATTCGGTGACCTTGAGGGCTCCGCCGGCGCTGCCGATGGTCATGCAGCCCATGATGAAGAACAGCGGGGCAAAATTTATTTTCCCGAACTTGGCGCCGTTCAGAAGGTTGATGCCCGGCAGAAAGGCCGCAAAAGTGATCAGGATGAGCACCAAGCCCGCCGCCACGCCGTGCAGTTTGTCCGTGGCCAGCAGGACCAGGGTCAGGAGCATGAGAAGGGAGGCGGTCTTCTGTTCCCGCGTGACGGGGCCCATTTCCTTGAGTTTGGCTTCAAGGACAGGTTGCAGGGTTTTGCGGTCCACCTTGGACGGCAGCAGGAAGGTGACCAGCAACAGGGACATGATGGTGTACAGCGTGCCGGGCAGGAAGTTGTGGTAGGCGTATTCCATCCATGTGGTCTTGGTGCTCGTGACCTTTTCCACCAGGCCCATGCCCAGAACCGTGTCGGCGCCGCCGGTCAGGTAGCAGATCTTCGTGGACATGACGGCCAGGCAGGCGGCCAGCATGACCGCCGTGGCCTCACGGCTCTTCTCCTTGAAATCGAGGGCTTCGCACAGGCTGATGGCGATGGCGCAGAAAATGGCCGCCT
This sequence comes from Desulfomicrobium sp., assembly GCA_003542385.1. Classification (GTDB taxonomy): domain Bacteria; phylum Desulfobacterota; class Desulfovibrionia; order Desulfovibrionales; family Desulfomicrobiaceae; genus Desulfomicrobium. Next base: position 4,776 of record DPKT01000005.1, on the reverse strand, counting down.
TGCCCGTGACGGCGGGGACCAGGGGGGCGACGATGAAGACCGCCAGGGTCAGCCCCCACAGGGCGCCTACAAAGCTGCCGCCCATTGCCCGCACGCAGGTCAGGCCGATGCGTTTGCCCAGGCCCGTGTCCTGCAGAATCTTGCCTAGGGCGAAACCGCCGATGACGATGATGGGCACTTCCGACAGCCACGGCGTGTACACGACCTGCTGCTTCACTCCGCAGAAGACGATGTACAGCACGGGCAGGGCCAGGCCCACGGCGATTTCGTTGATTATGTCCGTGGCCCATACCGTGACCGCCCAGGCGGTGATGGCCAGGAACATGGCCATGGGTTTGGTCACGGTGGTGCCGTCCACGGGCATGGACAGAAAAACGACGAGCGGAACGACGAGGCTCAAGGCCCATTTGACCAGGGTACCTTTTTCGAACATAGACTGTGTTGCGGCCATGGGATTTCTCCTTTGGAAAAATTAGGTATGCGGAGAATACGGCGGCTGCGGCACCCGTGCTGTAACAAACGCCACAATTTTCATGGTTGAGGTCGAATATTGTCATTTTTTTCACGATAACGCATGCGCCGGCGTCCCCGCGTTTCGGCCCCGGAATCAGGGCGCGGCGGAGAATTTTGCCGTGAAAAGCCGAAATCCCGTATTTGCACGTCCAAGGAGCGGCCGATGACAGCGGAGAAAATCGATGTCGGGCTCAAGGAACTGGAGTTTTCCCGCATTCCTTCCGTGGCGGAATGCTGGCGCAGGGTTCTGTCCCAGGGTCGGCGGATGAAGTTTGCCAAAGGAACCCACATCTCCTCCTATGGGGCGGACGCCGGTACCCTATATTATCTGGAGCGGGGAGAGATCTGGCTGACCCGCTCGACCATGGACGGTCGGGAAAAGATCATCTGGGCCATCGGCCCCGACTCCCTGTTCGGCGAAACACCGTTTTTCGACGAACTTCCGGCCCGAAGCGCCATGGTGGCGGCCGTGGACTGCACGGTTTACGCCTTTGCCCGGCAGTGCGTCCTGTCGCAGATTCTGCCCGCTCATCCCGATCTCATGCTGGCCCTGTTCAAGTCCCTCGCCCTGAAGGTCCGGGTGCTGAGCAATCAGGCCGTCAGCCTGAGCCTCGACGACCTGCCGTCCCGCATCTGCAAGTACCTGCATCTGCGTCAGAAGGACGATATCTCGGAAAAGGCCCCCCTGGTGGTCTCTCCCGGCCTCAACCAGCAGGACCTTGCCAACCTCCTGGGCGTCCACCGGGTCACGCTGAACAAATCCCTCCGCGAACTGGAGAAGTCCGGCGTCCTTGGCCCGTATTCCCGCGACGAGGTCTACATTCTGGACAGGAAACGGTTTAATGAGTTGGTACGCCAAAACGAGTAGAGCGCGTCAGGATCGGTCTCCCCGTTTCCCGTCTTTCCGCCAGTCCGTATCATTAGATCGCTGACAGCGTCCAACGATGCCCCCTTTCGCGCCTGCGACGGGGAGGCGAAATCCCGCCGCCCCCTTCTTCGCCCCCTGTTCCGCGTCCGTCGTGGAACACGAACCCGAGTCCTCCGGTTTTTGTGCCCCAAGGGCTGCGAAAAAAGAGCCCAATGCGAGGCATCACCCCAAAACATAAGGGTTTTTCGAATGTGAGAAAAAGAACTCTTTTTTTGCCGGAGTGTAATGAACGCAACAGAAGGCCGATTCGTATCGTGAGAGAAAGCTTCTCACGACAGGATCAACACAGGCTTCCGCCGGAGCGTCCCGGCCAGTCCTACACTCAACGAAAAGGAGTACATCATGGGTCACCCAACCATCTATCCCACCGGCGTCACGGTTTACGATCCCGAAAAGTGCTGGAACGGTCTCACCATTTTTCAGGCCCAGGAAGTGGGCGCCGTGCTCATGGACATGAACGGCCGCGAGCACAACGTCTGGAAGGGCGTGCTCGGCATGCCCAACAAGATTTTCCCCGGCGGCTACCTCATGTCCAGCCGAGGCCGCCGCGACGGCAAGTTCAGCGTCCAGGACGGCGTCGACGTGGTCCAGATCGACTGGGAAGGCAAGGTCGTCTGGAAATTCGACCAGAACGAGTTCATCGAGGACCCGGGCTATGAAGGCCGCTGGATGGCGCGCTACCATCACGATTTCCAGCGCGAGGGCAACCCTGTCGGCTACTACGCCCCTGGCATGGAGCCCAAGACCGACTCGGGCAACACCCTGGTCCTGGCCCACCGCAACGCCCGCAATTCGGACATTTCCGACAAGCTGCTCCTGGACGACCTGATCCTTGAAGTGAACTGGGAAGGCGAGATCGTCTGGGAATGGAACTGCCACGAGCATTTCGAGGAGTTCGGCTTCCGCGAGGGTCCCAAGAACACCCTGGCCCGCAACCCCAACTACCGCCCGACCAAGCCCGAGGGCATGGGCGACTGGATGCACATCAACTCCATGTCCGTCCTCGGCCCCAACAAGTGGTACGACGCGGGCGATCAGCGCTTCCACCCGGACAACATCATCGTCGACGGCCGCGAAGCCAACATCACCTTCATCATCGACAAGAAGAGCGGCAAGGTCGTCTGGAAGCTGGGCCCCGACTACGACTCCACGCCCGAGCTCAAGGCCATCGGCTGGATCATCGGCCAGCACCACTGCCACATGATCCCGGCCGGGCTGCCCGGCGCCGGCAACATCCTCATCTTCGACAACGGCGGGTGGGGCGGCTACGACGTGCCAAACCCCGGCGCCCCCACGGGCGTGAAGGCCGCCCTGCGCGACTACTCCCGGGTGCTCGAGATCGACCCAGTGGCCATGAAGATCGTCTGGCAGTACACGCCCAGCGAAGCCGGCTTCCTCTTCCCCATGGACAGCAACCGCTTCTACAGCCCCTTCATCAGCGGCATGCAGCGCCTGCCCAACGGCAACACCCTGATCACCGAGGGCTCCGACGGCCGCGTCTTCGAGGTCACGGCGGACCACAAGATCGTGTGGGAATTCATTTCTCCCTACAAGGGCAAGCACGTCCCCATGAACATGACGTACCGCGCCTACCGCGTGCCCTACGAGTGGGTTCCGCAGGTCAAGAAGCCCGTGGAGACGGCCATAAGGCCCCTGGACGTGTTCTCCTTCCGCGTTCCCGGCGCGGCGGCCCTGGGCGACCGCGCCAAGGAAGTGACCGTCGACGGCTGCGTGCCCTACGGCGGCAGCAACGCCCTGTGCGTGGCTTCCATTGAAGACGACGACAAATAACCCGGCAGCGGGGGAGGGGTCGCCCTCTCCCGCGCCTCTTTCGGAGAAACGACCATGAGCATCACCCTTTACACCGCCCCCGACTGCCTGCGCTGCAAGATCGTCAAGGAGTTCCTGGCCGAACGCGGACAGGAGTACACGGCCTTCGACTTCAAGGCCGACAAGGACATCTTCAACGCCTACTACCGCGCCAACCGTTCCGCCATCTACCGTAACCCCGAGGGCGTGGAATTTCCCATTTTCGACGACGGCACGGTCATCAGGCAGGGCACGGGCGAGATCCTGGCCTACCTGCTGTCCGGCCGCGTCCTGGAAGCCTGCGTGACGCGCAGCGAATTGCTGCACGGCTGGATTTCCGGCCTCAACGTCTCGGCCTGCCCCGCAGGGCAGGAGGACAACTTCGTCACCTTGGTACGCCTGCTGGCCAAGGGCGGCCTGACCGTGGAACTGCATGCCGACGGCCGACGCGCCGACCTCCTGAAACGCGTGCTGGACGAAGGGCACGTCAGCCGCATGGTCCTCGACGTGGTCGGCCCGGCCGGCCTGTACCCGGCCGTGGCCGGAGGCGAGCTGGCCCTCGATGACCTGAAGCAGAGCATCGCCCTGACTCGGGGGTACAAGGAACACCTGATCCGCCTTGTCGTGTCCGCCTATGCGGGAGAGGGCGGGGCCCTGACCCGCGTCACGCCGGTCGAGGCCGCCGAGGCCGCGAAGATGGTCTTCGAGGCCTGCGGCGACCGCATGCTGCCCGTGTTCATCGAGGCGCAGCAGGTTCAGGGGCTGGAGAAGCTCGAGGACCAGGCGCTGCTGCCGTACCGCTCCAAGGTGCGCGCGTCCCTGGTCAAGGCCGAGATCCGCAAGCCCGAGGCGCATTGATCTTTCCACCCAAGGAGGAACCGACATGTCCGCACTGAACTATCCCGACGACCGCCGCTACCACGCCGAACATCTCTGGGCCAAGGAGGCCGGCGACGGCTCCTTCGTCATTGGCATCACCGATTTCGCCCAGGACCAGTTGGGTGAGGTCATCTTCATCGACCTGCCCGAAGCGGGCGCGCATTTCACCCAGGGCGTGTCCTGCGCCGAGATCGAGTCGGCCAAGGTCGTGTCCCCGGCCATCATCCCCCTCTCAGGGACCGTGGTGGAAGTGAACACGGCCCTGAGCGACACGCCCGAACTGGTCAACTCCGATCCTTATGGAGCGGGCTGGCTGGTGCGCATCACGGCCGACGACCCGGCCGAAGCGACCATCACGGCGGCGCAGTACGCGCAGCTCGTCTCGGCCTGATTCTTTCTATCACCCTCCCGGTTTCCGCGTCGGCCGCGGTTCTGTCCGGCCGGTGCGGAAACTCTCCCATGACGGGAACAGGCCCGGCCATCCGGGCGCATCGCATACGCAAAGGAGGTTGCCATGTCGCAACGCATCACCATCATCGGCGGCGGCCCGGGCGGCTACACCGCCGCATTTTCCGCGGCCAAGGCCGGGGCGCAGGTCACCCTTGTCGAAGCGGCCCACATGGGCGGGACCTGCCTGAACTGGGGCT
>DPKT01000181.1 GCA_003542385.1 Desulfomicrobium sp. | reverse complement strand
TGGCGCTCATCGCCGGCGGCGTCGAGCGCCTGTGCGTGGAACTGCGGCACCTGCAGCGCACCGAGGTTCTGGAGGTGGAGGAGGGCTTCGGCAAGGGCCAGAAGGGCTCCTCGGCCATGCCCCACAAAAAGAACCCCATCTCGGCCGAGAACCTGACGGGCCTCTCGCGCCTGGTGCGCACCAACGCCCTGGCCGCTATGGAGAACATGGCCCTGTGGCACGAACGCGACATCAGCCATTCGTCGGTTGAACGCGTCATCATGCCCGACTCGACCATCATGGTGAATTATATGCTGAACCGCCTAAGCGGCGTTCTGGCCAACCTGCGCATCATCCCCGAGAACATGCAGCGCAACCTCATGGGCTCCTACGGCCTCTTCTTCTCCCAGCGCGTGCTCCTGGCCCTGGTGGAGACGGGCCTGGAGCGCCAGAAGGCCTACGAGATGGTGCAGGCCGTGGCCATGCGCTGCTGGCAGGAGCGGACCTCCTTCGAGGAGGCCGTACGCGGAAACGCCGACATCACGGCCCGCCTCGACGCCGCGCGACTGGACCAGGCCTTCGATCTGAACTACTATCTGCGGCACGAACAGACCGTGTTCGACCGCGTCTTCAAATAGGTGATACACCATGCTTGAATTGAAAAAACGACTGGCCCGCCTGCTCATCGAGAAGTCCTACCTCGAGGGCGACTTCACCCTGACCTCGGGCCAGAAGAGCGACTACTACTTCGACTGCAAGCACACGGCCCTGCACCCCGAGGGCGCGTGGCTCATCGGCAAGTTCTTCCTGGACATGATCCGCGCCAAGGGCGGCGTCCAGGGCGTGGGCGGCATGACGCTGGGCGCCGACCCGCTGGTCTCGGCCGTGACCGTGGTCTCGCACCTGGAAGGCTACCCCCTGCCCGGGTTCATCATCCGCAAGCAGCCCAAGGGCCACGGCACCAACCAGTATCTTGAGGGCCTCAAGAACTTCACGCCGGGCATGAACGTCTGCCTGCTGGAGGACGTCATCACCACCGGCGGGACGCTCCTGAAGGCCGTGGACCGCGTGCGCGAGCAGGGCCTCAATATCGTGGCCATCATGGGCGTCCTGGACCGCGAACAGGGCGGCCGGGAGAACATCGAGAAGGCCGGGTTCCAGCTGCAGACCATCTTCACCCGCCGGGAACTCGTCGAAACCGCGAAACTGTAGGGAGGCCCCGGCCTCCCTTTTTCCTGCCATGGTCACCCGCTTCCTTCAGCTCACGGTCCTGGTCCTCGCACTGGCCGCCACCTGCGCCTTCGCCGAAGGCTGGGTGCCGACCCTCGCCCCGCGCACGAACCTGCCGCCCCAGTTCATGGCCGTGGACATGGGCCGCCAGCGCGCCTTTCTGCTGCAGAGCCAGGGCGGGGCCCTGCGCACGCTGCAAAGCATGTCCTGCACCACGGGCATGCGCGGCGGGGGCAAGCTTCTCGAGGGCGACCGCAAGACGCCCGAAGGCGTCTACTTCCTGCAGGGCAAGGCCACCGGCGGGCTCGATTTCGACCGCTTCGGCAACACCGCCTACCCCCTCAACTACCCCAACCCCGCGGACCGGGTCCTCGGCAAGACAGGCGACGGGATCATGATCCACGGCCGGGGCCGAACCTTCGGCCCGCGCCAGACCCTCGGGTGCGTGGTCCTGGAAAACGACGTCGTGGACCGGCTGGACCGGCACGTACGCATCAACGCCAGCCCCGTGGTCATCGCCGACGGGGTGAAGTGGGGCGAGACGGCAAAATTCGGCCCCCCGCCCGAGATCGTCATGGGCACCAAGGGCTGGGTCAAGGCCAGGGAGCGGCGCGAAGGGGCGTTTTTCGAGATCTACGATCCCGAGCGCTTCGAAAAGTCCGCAGGCATGAGCTTCGACCAGTTCAAGCGCAAAACCCTGCAGGAATTCTCCCGCTCCCCCTGGGTCGACATCCGCATGCAGGATCTGCAGGTGCTGGAAGGGCCGGGCTACATGGTCTCGGCCTTCGCCCAGCGCACCTATCCCCAGGGCGAGGAGGGCTGGCGGCGGCTGTACTGGATGCGCAAGGTCGAGCTGTGGAAGATCGTCGGCGAGGAGTGGGTGCCCCAGAACCTGGGCCCGCGGCCGGATTACGCCTCTCTGGCCGGCCGCGAGATCCGCGAGCGCCTGCGTGAATGCGCCGACGCCTGGGACAGGGGGGATCTGAAATCCCTCGTCCAAGCCTACGACCGCACGGCCAGCCGCGACAGGGACCAGGGACGCGACGCCATCGCCACGGCCCTGGACAAGGAACGCGGCAAACCGAACCCCTTCCGCACCGAACCTTCCGTGCGCGTCACGAAGGACGGCGTCGAGGCGGTCCTGCGGCCGGCGGGCGGACAGCCACGGACCTTCCTCTTCCTTCCCGGCAACTTCGAGTCCTGGGTCATCGCCAGGGAACACACCGCTTCCTGACATGGCCTTCGTCAACCTGCCCCTGCGCTACCTGGACGAGCACCCCGCCTATCTGGAACTCTTCCTCTCGCGGCGCCTGAACCCCGAACTCGGCTTCGACGCCCGTGCCCTGGACTCCACGAGCCCGGCCCGGCATGCCGAAAACGCCCGGATGTTCCACGACGCAGGCCTGACCTGCGCCGTACACCTGCCCTTCTTCGACCTGCATCCCGGCAGCCTCGACCCGCTGGTGCGGCGGGCCGCCACCGAACGCCTGCTGCACGCTCTCGACGCGGCGCAGGTCTACGAGCCAGCCCACCTCATCGCCCACCTGGACTACAATCACCTGACGTACGCCGCGTTCCAGGAGCAGTGGCTGGAGAACTCCCTGTCCACCTGGACGACGGTCCTGGAACATGCCTGCGCGCCCCTTTTCCTGGAGAACGTGTTCGAGGCGGACCCGCAGTGGCATGTCCGGGTGCTCTCGGCCCTGCCGGGTGTCGTCCGGGCCTGCCTGGACCTGGGACACTGGCACAGCTTCGCCCGCGGCGGCGAGCGCGGCAACTTGGACGAATGGCTCACGGCCCTGGACCCGTTTCTCGGCCACCTGCACCTGCACGACAACGACGGCAGCGCGGACCAGCACCTGGGCCTGGGACAGGGCGCCGTTCCATGGGACAGGCTCTGGGATTTCCTGGCAAAACGAAAGGCCCCGGTCACCGTCACCTTCGAACCGCATACGAAGGATGATTTCCTGGCGACCGAGGCCTACCTGGCCCGAAATCCCGGACGCTGCCCGGCCTAGAAGTTTCCGCCCTCCTGGGCCGGCCAGACGCCCTTGTATCCGCGGCACAGGAAAAGCGTGAAGGTCTGGCCGAGACGGCTGCCCTGGGCGGTGGTCACCACCCTGGGCTCGTCCACGCTCTCGAAGAGTTCGAGGACCCGCTCCGCAACCTTCCCCTTTTCCCCCTTGACCACGAAAACAGCATTCTGGGCAGCCGGGTCCGGAGCCGGCCAGAAATCGTACTGGTTCATCTTGCGGCCGCCGGCCAGGCAGAAGGCCCGCCTCTGTCCCGGCACGTAGAAGGACAGCTCAGCCGTGACTCCGTATTCGCTGCCGAAGACGAACGCCGCATCGGACCCGCCCAGTTCCTGCCGCGCCTCGTCGACCTTCTGCCCCAGTTCCTGCCAGCCGCGCAGCCGGTGCACGGGGTTCTTCTCCCCGTCAAAGGGGATGAAGGCCTGCAGGTGAAGGACGGCGAAGACGACAACTCCGAGCGCGGGCCAGGCGAAACGCCACCTGGGCCGCGGCTCGCGGTGGACGAAGCGCTCCAGGGCCATGGCCGCCAGCAGGATGCCTGCCGGGTAGGCCGTGGCCGACCAGTTGGCCTCGACCTTGGCGTGCAGGCTCCAGAGCAGGAAGAATATCCACACAGGCCAGAAGAAGACCGTCAGGATGATGGCCATGGGACGCGGCAGCCAGGGGAAAACCGGCTCGGCCTGCCTCCGCAGGAGCTGGCGGCCGACCAGCCAGGCCCCGATGAAGAGAAAGACGAACCACCACGGCGTGACCACGCCCAGCTGGCTGCCCAGATATTCGGGAAAATTCTTCAGCTCGAAAAAGACTTTGGCCTTTTCCCCGGCCATGGCTCCCCGGTAGAGGACATGCTTGATCCCGGCCCAGTCGTGGGTGGCGTTCCAGACCAGGATGGGCAGCAGCCCGGCCGCGCCGCCGATGCCGAGGGACTTCAGCAGCCGCGGCCAGAACAGGGCAGGCATGTCCTGTCCCCGGCCGATCCAGAAGGACGCGGCCATTGCCAACGGAATGAAAAGCAGCATGGTGTACTTGGCCGCGATGCCCAACGCCAGGAAAAGCCCCATGAGAATGAAAAGGGGGAGGCTCCCTTTGTCCACGGCCAGGCTCAGGCAGATCATGCCCAGGATCCAGCAGGCCAGGAGCGGGTTGTCCGTGGTCATGAGCAGCCCCCCGGCCATGAAGAGCAGGGTCGTGTTCAGCACCGCGAGGGTCCAGAAGGCCGTACGGATGCGCCGCAGCCATATCCCGATCCAGCCCAGCACGGCCAGCTGCATGAGGACCGCGCCGACCATGGCCCCGGCGCGAACGCCCAGTTCCGTGGCACCGAGAAAAAACGTACTCAGGGCGTTTATGAAGGCGATGAGCGGCCCCTTGGAGTAGTAGGACCACTGCAGGGTCCGGCTCCAGTCCCAGTACTGGGCCTCGTCGGGCGAGAGGCCCAGCTGTCCCGAGGTTACGAACCAGTACCTGACCCAGGTGGTCAGGGCGATGAGGGCGAGGCTTGCGCCCCAGTACAGGGCGCTTGATTGGCGTTCGTTCATGAAGCCCCCTCCTTGGCGGGAGCGGTGGTGATGATGTCGTTGATCGTTCCGGCCAAGGCAGGGGAAACCTGAAAATCCCCGGTCCAGGGCGGAAGGGCGAAATAGGCGTGTCCCGGCCAGGACAGGAAGGCGGCATGGAGCATGAGCCCCCCGCCGCGGCCGTATTTGGGGTCGCCGACGATGGCGTGGCCACGGTCGGACAGATGCACCCTGATCTGGTGGGTGCGGCCGGTGCCGAGCACCACCAGCACCAGACTGCGGCCCGCTGCGAGGCTGATGGGATGGACATGGGACACGGCCCGCCGCCCCTGCCCCGAGACGACTTTCTCGCCCCTGCCGGTTTCGGCCTTGGCCAGGTCCGAGACGATGGTCGTCCAGCCCCGGTCCGGCCAGGCCCCTTCGACCCAGCACAGGTAGGCCTTGGTCGTGCCGGGCCAGGCCTCGTGCATGGCGCGCAGGAAATCGTGGGTCTTGGCGCAGAGCAGCAGCCCCGAGGTATCGCGGTCCAGGCGGTGGACGGGGACCGGGGTGAAGACCTGTCCGGGAAAGCGGACCTTGAGCCGGTCGTGGACCGAGTCCGTCCAGCCCGTGCCGGCGTGGACCGGCAGGTTTGATGGCTTGTTGACCACGAGCATGTCCGCGTCCTCGTGCACGATGTCGAGGTCCGTGCGCGCCGGACCGGCCTCCTCGCGCAGCTCTACGGTCACGGGAGGGATGCGCACCTTCTGCCCCGCGGACACCCGGTCGAAGGGCTTGCAGCGGCGGCCGTCGATGCGCACCTGGCCGGTGCGCACAAGGCGCATGACGAGACCGGCCGGGAGATGCCCCAGCCGCGCCTGCAGGAAGGTCGTGAGCTTGCGGCCGTTCTCCTCCGCCCCGACCTCCACAATCTGAACCGCCGTCCTGACCGGTTGCATGGGCCCTCCGCTTTGACAGGCCCTTTCTTGATGGCTACACGGGCTCTTGTCAAATGGCCCAGGCACAACCCCTATGAAAAACACCACCCGCTCCTTCCGTCTGGCATGCGCCGAGGATCAGATCCCGGACGTCGAAGCCCTGCTTCGGGCCGAAGGGTTCGGCTTCGAACCCGAGCCGTTCTTTTCCCTGGCCCGGACCCTGACCGCCGAGCCCATGCCCCTGGGCCGCAGCATCGCGGCGCGCTTCGGCTACATCTACATCCAGGACAAGTCCTCCATGCTCCCGCCCCTGGCCCTGGCGCCCCGCCCCGGCGACCGGGTGCTGGACATGTGCGCGAGCCCCGGCAGCAAGACCGGCATCCTGTCCCGCATGGTGGGGCCGACCGGGCTCGTCCTGGCCAACGAGCCCAGCCCCGACCGCCTGGCCACCCTGCGCGTGAACATGCGCCACCTGGGATGCCTGAACGTGGCCACCTGCAAATACGAGGGACAGGACCTGCCGCTCGTTCCCGGCTCCTGGCCCCTCATCCTGCTCGACGCCCCGTGCAGCGGCTGGGGCACGGTCGAAAAGAACCCAAAGGCCGCGCAGATGTGGGCCGGAGAGAAGACCGCGCCCCTGGAGGAACTCCAGCGCGAACTGCTGACCAAGGCGGCCGAGCTGCTGGCCCCGGGCGGAAGGCTCCTCTACTCGACCTGCACCACCAACGTCCGCGAGAACGAGGACCAGGTCCGCTTCGCCACGGAACATCTGGGGCTCGCACCGTCTCCGCTACCCGAATTTGCGTCCTTCAGCTTCGCGCCGTCTCTGCCGGGCTGCCTGCTCGTGGACGGCGAGGGCAGCGCGGCCCAAGGCTTCTTCCTGGCCGGACTGACCAAACCGGGCACGCAAGGGGATATGGAGAAGTCGGAAGGCCGGGAGCTTCCGGGCGACACGATCACGAGACAGCAATTTTTCGCGCGCACCGGGCTGGACACGAGCTGGCTGCCGGAGCACAGTTTCCTTTGCGTCGGCGGCCGCGTTTACCTCATTTTCGAACAGGCCAGGAAGCTGCCCGGCGAACTGCGCTGGCAGGGATTCGCCGTGGGCAAGACGGCCGGGGATTCCGTCCTGGCCGACGCCACCCTGCGCATGTTCGTCCCGCCCGTGCCCGACGAAAACAGCCTGGTGCTGGAAAACGTGCGGGACATCGGCGCCCTGCTTTCCGGGCAGAGCCTGGCCTGGAAGGGCGAGGCCCGACGCAGGGCCTTCTATTACCGGGGCCTGCCCCTGGGGTTTCTGACGGTCAAGGGCAATCGGTGCCTGTGGTCGGATCGCTAACGCATGAGGAGAACGACATGATCGGATACCTGCGCAAGGCCGCGCGGCTCTTCCACCCCGAATCCAAGAGGACCATCATCCTGCCGCTGGACCACGGCCTGTCCGAAGGCAACATCCCGGGCCTGGAAGACCTCGGCAGCCTCCTGCGCGGCCTGCAGCATCTGCCCCTGCAGGGGGTGGTCCTGCACAAGGGCATGGTCATGGCCACGGCCGGGGAGATCCGCCTGGATCAGTCCCTCATCGTGCACCTTTCGGCCGGCACGCGGCACGGCCTGCCGTCCTACAACAAGGCCCTGGTCTGTTCCGTGCCCGAGGCTCTGCGCCTTGGCGCGGACATGGTCTCCATGCACATCAACATCGGCAACGACCTCGAGGACCGCATGCTCTCGGACCTCGGCGCCTGCGTGGAGGAGGCCCACCAGCTGGGCCTGCCCCTTCTGGCCATGATCTACGCCCGCGGCGGCCAGATCGTGAACGAGAACGACCCGACCCTGGTGGCCCACAGCATCCGCATCGGCGCCGAGCTCGGGGCCGACGTCATCAAGGTGCCGTCCTGCGGCAGCCACCCGAGCTTCGCCCGGGCCGTGGCCACCTGCCCCGTTCCCGTGGTCATCAGCGGCGGCCCGCGCAACGGCGACTTCCGCCATTTCCTGCGCAACGTGCGCGAGGCCCTTGACTCCGGCGTGTCCGGCGTGTGCATCGGCCGCAACATCTTCCAGCAGGAAAACCCGGCCAAGGCCCTCGAAGAGGTCTGCACCCTGGTTCACGGAAAATAACTACCCGAAAAAAATGACAAATGGCCGTGCTGCACGCATGCAGTCCGGCCATTTCGTTTGCGGGCTCTTTCTTCAGACCGTCGGTTCCGTTTCCCAGGCCATGAGGGGGGTCTGGGCCGGCGGCGCGGTCAGGTCGATGCGCACGGCCGTGACCGCGCCCATCCAGGGGAAGACGGAGACGCTGTTCAGGAGCCTGATGACGGGCAGGGCATTCCAGGTGCAGGACGGCCCCAGCAGGATGGATCTGGCCTCCATGGCTCCGGGGGAGATACTCTGCTGGATCAGGGCCCGCATTTCCGGCCAGGTGAACCAGCGCGCCCTGGCCAGAGTCGAATGCCGCTTTCCCAGACGCACCGAACACCCGTAGAGCGACCATTTGTTCAGGAACGTGACGAGGATGCCCTTGCGGGCCACTCGCGCAGCTTCCTGCAGGACGAGAACGGGGTCGTCCACGAATTCGAGCACGGTCATGAGCGAGGCGTAGTCGAACTCGCGGTCCTCGAAGGGCAGGTGCTCGGCGCTGCCCAGGTGCAGGTCGGCCCTGACCCCGATCTTTTCCCGCGCGCTGGCCAGCATGTCCGGGCTCAAGTCGATGGCCGTCAGATCGAACCCGCAGGACCAGAAGAATTCAAGGAACGTGCCGGTGCCGCAGCCGATGTCCAGAAGCTTCTGCTTGCGCCGGGGCCAGTGGGCGATGACGCCCTGCAGCAGTCTTTGCTCCTGCCGCAGGGCGAAGCTCCCGCAGGGGCTCTTGGCCCACTGGTCATAGCGGGCAGCGCTTTGGGCGTCCCAACCCATCAGATCTTCGTCACCGCGCCCTTGGCAGCCGACGAGGCCATGCGGCTGTAACGGCGCAGGATGGATGACGTGATTTCCTTGGGGTAGGGCTTCCAGTCCTTGCGGCGGCGCTCGAGCTCGGCCTCGTCCACGAGGAGTTCGAGCTTGCGGGCCGGGATGTCGATGCTGATGCGGTCCCCTTCCCTGACCAGGCCGATGACGCCGCCCTCTGCCGCCTCGGGGCTGATGTGCCCGATGGCCGCGCCGCGCGTGCCG
>DPKT01000042.1 GCA_003542385.1 Desulfomicrobium sp. | reverse complement strand
TTTTTCGGGGCAAGATCAGGAGTGCGCTCCATCTGCGTGTCCCGTCTTGGGACGCCTTGCGGATAAGTAAGGTCATTACGGATGTTCTGATCGGGGCTGGGGAGCGGGTCGGATAGGTCAACGCCGCAGGCGATGAGCTTTTCAAGCTGGATGAGGTGTTTTCAGGTCCGGACTGGCCTCGTGACGGTGATTATTCGTCGTGAACTCCGTGCAGGCCGAAGTCCGGGTCGATGATGAATCCGGCGGAGATGTCCCGGATCAATGGATCGAAGAGTTCTTTGAGGGGCGCATCGTATGTGAGTTCGAAGGTGGCCAGCACCCCGTGGGCCAGGACTGACCTGCGATAGAAGATTCTGTCCTCCACGTAGCCGGAGAGCACGAAAAAATCCCCGCCCGCATGCTTGTAGGTCACCTGGCGGTCTGGCTCGGCCATGGCCTGGGTCATGGCTTCGGGGATAGTCTGCTGCGCGGCAATGCCGAAACTACCCCAGCAGCGGAGTTCGGCTCTGCCGTCCGGCGCTGCGAAAACCTGACCGTCTCCGGCGTCAGATTCGCCCAGAGGGCGGAGATGCCTTTTCGGCCAGGCCAAGGCGTAGCCATATTTATGGTTGACGTAACAGTCATATTCGTCCGCGCGAGCGCAGACATCTTCAAACGCCGCCATTCCCTTCGCTGACGAACTCCATGCCTCGACGGGACAGGCCGTAAGCAGCATCAACACGCCCAGCAGGAAGATTGTGTCTTTCATCCTCAAGTCCCACGGTTCATCGTGCAATACGGCACGCATCATGCCATCTGTTCGCGAAACCGTCCATATCCGCCTGATGAGATGCGCATGAGTAGGGGGAGGTCTCCTGCCAAGGAATTTTGGCGCAGAAAAAGCCCGCTCGAACCTTTCGGTCCGGCGGGCTTTCTTGCGTCCGGGGTTTCCCTGGCCTTACGCTTCGGTCGGCGCTGGCTGGGGTTTGGGGGCCGGTTTGGCGGGAGTCTTGCGGTTGATGCGCTCCTGCAGGCGCTGGGCGGCCAGATGGGTTTCGCCGGGTGCGGCCAGGAAGAGCATTTCGCCCTTGGGGGAGAACCAGTGCCAGCCTTCGGGCTTGGTCAGGAGCATGGCGCCCTTGCGTTCGAGGTATTCCAGGTCGCGGCCCTCTTCCACGGCGGACTGAAGCTGGATCTGCAGGTTGTCCGTCTCCAGGACGATGGAGGCCGTGCGGAAGAGCTCGAAGGCGCCGTGGGAGATGTCCATGAGCAGGCCCTGGTCGGGGGTCTTCTTCGTGGTCAGGGCCTTTTCCAGTTCCAGAAGGTCCTTCTTCAGATCCTTCAGCTCCGCGATGGCCATGTCCCGGGCCACGTCCCCCTGTTCCTTGATGGTCTTGGCCAGCTGGTTCTGCAACACCTTGCTCATGCGCGCTCCTTCATGCCGTTGGCGGTTTCACGTCTACAGAATCTGCCCCAGAAACTCCTTGGTCCGTTCGTGCGTCGGCGCGGTGAAGAAATGTTCGGGCGCGCCCTGCTCCAGTATCTCCCCCTTGTCCATGAAAAGGACCCGGTCCGCAACCTCGCGGGCGAAGCCCATCTCGTGGGTGACAACGACCATGGTCATGCCTTCGCGGGCCAGGTTCTTCATGACGTCGAGGACCTCGCCGACCATCTCCGGGTCCAGGGCTGAGGTCGGTTCGTCGAAGAGCATGATCTTCGGGTCCATGGCCAGGGAGCGCGCGATGGCCACGCGCTGCTGCTGCCCGCCCGAGAGCTGGTCGGGCTTGACGGCGAACTTCTCGGCGATGCCGACCTTCTCCAGGAGGGCCATGCCCTTGGCCTCGGCCTCCTGCCTGGAGCGCCCCCGCACCGTCATCTGGGCCATGGTCAGGTTGTCCAGGACCGTCTTGTGGGGGAAGAGGTTGAAGGACTGGAAGACCATGCCGACCTCGGCGCGGATGGCGTTGATGTCGCACTTGGGGTCGAGGATGTCCACGCCGTCGATGATGATGTGCCCGGAATCGGCGTACTCCAGGCGGTTCAGGCAGCGAAGGAAGGTGGACTTGCCCGAGCCCGAGGGCCCGATGATGACGACCACCTCGCCCGGCGCCACGGAGCAGGAGACCCGGTTCAGGGCCTGCAGCCGCTCGGGGGTGTAGAAGAACTTGTCGATGCTTTGTACGTCGATGATGGGGGGCGTGTGCATGGTGCTCCTCTAGATGGCCTTGCGTTCGAGATACTGCACGAACATGGACAGGGTGAAGGTCAGGACCAGGTACAGGATCGCGCACACGATCCAGATCTCGAAGGGCTGCAGGGACGAGGACACGACCTCGCGCGAGGCCTTGGTCAGTTCGCGGATGGACAGCACGCCCAGGAGCGAGGAGTCCTTGACCAGGCTGATGAACTGGCCGGCCAGGGGCGGCAGGATGCGCCGGAAGGCCTGGGGCAGGATGACCTTGCGCATGGCCTGGGCGTAGGTCATGCCCAGGGAGCGGGCCGCCTCCATCTGGCCGCGGTGCACCGACTGGATGCCGGCGCGCACGATCTCGGCAGTGTAGGCGCCGGTGAAGATGGCCAGGGCCATGACGCCGAACCACAGGGGCGAAATCTGCCCGAGGCCCGACTGGGCCAGGATGGAGT